>JACDAE010000084.1 GCA_013695595.1 Ktedonobacteraceae bacterium
ATCATTCTCAGTGGTGCGCCCGATATTGGTAACAGGTTTCATCAGCAGGTGGGTTTGCTGGTTGCTATGAATATTGCTACTGATGATCAGTGAAGGTACACCTGGAAGGTTTTTAGGCGCGATAAAGGTATGTAAAGCCTCATTCTCGTCAGGCGCTTCAGGTTGGATCGCAGGGTTTACCTGGGTCATTAAAGGCGTCGTCAATGGTGTCGTAGGAGGGGATGGCAGATGTACCTGTGTTTGTGCGACTGGTTGCTGAACGATAAGAAAGATAAAACTCGTATTTTCGCTCAGGTGCACAACAGCATTATTTTGAAGCTTCTGTTGTTGTACGCGTTGTTGCTCAATAAAGATTGAGCCATTTTGTGAAAGATTTTCGATGCTCCACGAACCATCCTGATAATAAATACGTGCGTGCTGCCGCGAGACTTTGAGGTCGAAAACAACAATATCGTTCTGTTCGTGGCGTCCTATAAAATACTCTGTTTTCTGGATAGGGATATTTTTTTCAGCCGAGGGTCCACTCAGAAATTGAATAGCAGCCTCGCTCATGGGCTGCGCCGTCTGATCCATTGAATAACACTCCTTACACCTGCAAAATTGGAGGAATTGCCGAGGTTTCTTTCAACTATTATATAACAAACTACCATTTAGAGAAGAAGATTTGACCCACAATAGTAAGCGCAAGGCCCAATACCTCTCACTTTAGCCTCCCATTGTAGTGCGAGAACCGGGTAGGGGCGTCGATGGTCCGTGTAATTGGGGAAATAACGGTCGCCATCGTCTGGCTTACTAGAACCATTTCTATTCTATAAGGAGGTAGACACATGCCGACCCAACATCCGTCCGGGCCATCGCGCAGAACACTCATCGCATTGCTCACCCTGTATCTGCTCAGCATTGGCACTTCGGCACTCTTCCTATCGCATTATATCGACATCCCCCGTTTGCTCCATATTAAAGGGATGACGGTTCCCAACGGACCAGTAGCTCCACAGGGAAAACATCCTGCCGTTGTTTATTTCTACAATGAGATGGGTGGAGATGGTTTTTTGATGCTCTATAAGGTGAGTACAGGCCAGAAGGTTCAGTTGCTCCGGCTCGAAAATACTACTATTGAGTATGCGCAGGTCTCCCCGGATGGTCAATGGATACTTTTCACTGCGGGCAATCGGAGCGGTAAAGCACCCTATCAGCTTTAGAGGATACGCATCAATGGGCAGCAGCGACGCACACGGCGATGAGCCTGGTACAGCTCGACCGCACGTTCCTGCGCCAACTGTACCAGGCGAGGGCTGATATATTCCGCGAAGCCTCGCTCACTTGCTGCAAGAAATGTTGGGTCTGTTCAGCGGGCGTGTTGGCCTCCGATGTGGCCTGCAAGAGCTGCTCGATCTCTTGCTCATCATCGAACCATTGCGCCTTCGCAGGCACGCCTCGGAAGGCAAACGTGCGACACTCTTCGGCCAACAACGGCTGCACTTCTTTGCCGTCACGCGAGGGCGTATTGATATGGAAGCGCAGGCGTACCAGCAACAGAGTTGGACGGAAAAGAGTGGCTCTTCACTCACCATACGATGAATAAAACACGCGATCACAGAAAATCCATTCATTATTCAATTTTTCAATCAACGTGTATATGTAGGGAAGACATTCATTATTGCGTGCTCTCCCCATCTACACCACGTGTCCAGTCGTCCGATCAAAATTTCCCAGTGGAATCATACAATCGGGTTCCCTACCATTTTACATGTTTTATTGTTAAAATCCCGGTCCGACATCGAATATGCCGGTGATCGAGGTGCAAGAATTTGTATTGCTCGAACAATATTGCCCCTTGAGGAAATTCCCATCCGACAACGACTGTACCGCACCAAAAAAGTACAGCGGCTTCTGGCCCTGAGGTTGCTGGACGGTAAAAGAGAAATTGCCCTGCATATCGACGACACCACTTAAAGGATCGATCGCCTGATTGGGAGTCGTGAACGTCACAGAGCCGCCCAACGCGCCACTTCCTTTTTTCTGCGTTAAGAAAACGGTGATCGTGGAGGTCTGTTGCGTCGTATTATCCTGCATCGAACCCTTATAGGTATCGGGAATAAAAAGGCCATTTGGCACCACTGTGGGCGTCGGAGTAGGAGGAGTTGTCGGCGTTAGAGCGGCTGTTGGCGTGCCCCCAGTTGCAATCGATGCCGTCTGCGTGATTGACTGTTTGGAGGAACGCGTGATGTAGAGCGCACCAGACAGGACCAGCACCAACACCAGCACCGCCACGAGCGAGATCATCGCAAAGCGTTGGATCTTCGACCGCTTTGGCTTCTGCTGGGGCGGTGGCGCAACCTGGCCCGACCAGCCACTGGCGACCGTTGGCAGGTCATGCTCACTCGACGTACTCACCGATGGCGTGACGGCCTGGGTTAATCTGACTGGCTTCTCCGCAATCGAGGCCGGCATTGCTGATTGGACCTGCTCTGTGCCCACAGGAGTAGCAGGTGTCCCTACACTCTCGGACGACAGTACGTCAATATCCAGTAAGACGGCCTCAGCCTGCTCTGAATCGGCATCAGATTTTGGCACGCGAATAACCTGGCCCTGCTGCACACCGGCTGGCACCGTCACCTCAATATGTTGCCCACCCGGCAGCGTGATCATACGGCTGATGCCACTTTCGGCTTCTTGCTTGCTAACCGCAAGCGTCGCACGCAGGTCATCCCCAACCTGCTGAAAGGTCGTAGCGGGTCGAGCGGAAGGGTGCGCAATGGCTTCCTCAAAGGCATCTGCAAATGCAACGATGGAGGGGAAACGCTCCTCCGGCTTCTTCGTCAGTGCACGCAGAATAACAGCGTCCACGGAGGGCGAAAGGCTCGGATTGAACGTACTGGGAGCAGGGGGCGCAACTGTAAAGTGCTGATACATCAGTTGCTCCATACTACCAACAAAGGGTGGACGGCCCGTGAGCATCTCATAAGCCATCACGGCCAGCGCGTACTGATCGGTAGCAGAGACGGGCGTACTGCTCCACTGCTCAGGTGCCATCGCGGCAGGCGTGCCACGAATGGTGCGGCTGGAACTGCTGAGCGTGGCCGAACTGCGAGCCACACCGAAGTCGGCAAGTAGAATGGTTGGATGGTTCGGATTCTTCCGGTTGCCGCGCAAAAGAAAATTAGGTGGCTTGACATCGAGGTGGATCACTCCACTATCATGCGCATACTGAAGAGCATCAGCCGCTTGCGCGACAAAATAGGCAACATCTTGCGGTGGGAGCAGGGAGGGACTACGCGCACGCAGCCAGTTTGCCAGCGAGCCATCAACGCAATAAGGCATCACCATATAGCTCAAGGTCGTATCTTCACTTACCTCTTCGCCAAAATCATAGAGCGGCAGGATGTTGGGATGCTCAAGTGCCGCGATCGCCTTCGCTTCACGCTGGAAGAGACGAGCTGCGTTTAATGCGGTATCCTCTTCAGGATAAGGCGTGCTTTCAGAACGGATGACCTTGATTGCAACCTGCCGATTTACACGCTCATCTTGCATCAAATACACCTCACCCATCCCACCTTTACCGACTAAACGTAGAAGATGATACCGTCCGTTTTGGAGCTTTTCTAATGCCATTTTTATGCCTCGTTATACAAACAATGAATCACCATTACGAAGCACAGCTCCGTACGAAATACACAGCAATATTACAACATTTGCGACTGTAAATGCAACAGCCAGCGTCGACTCATTAAAAAACTAAATACTGCCTCAATCTCTCCATTCAATCCATGCGGGGTCGCCTTTATACTGGTGAAATATACTAGATATTTCATTGACGCGCTTATGCTCACATGTATATAATTGAAAAACTGTCTATCGAATAGTGGCAGATTTACAAAACAAGTAGTGTGTTATTTATGAACCACTGCTTATTTACAATTGGAGAATAAACGCGTGATTCCTGAGCAACCACTTCAAGCCACTATCAAATTTCTCACAGGCCCCCTCACAAACAAGGTATTTACGATTACCCAAACTGTAATCACTATTGGACGCGATCGTAGCAACGATATCATCATCTCCGATCAGCACGTCTCGCGCTTCCACGCTCGCCTCACATTCACCAACAACCGGTGGGAGATTGAAAAGCTTTCTGAGACTAATACCGTTACCGTCAACCACCAGGAGCAAGAGCAGGTCGTTCTTTCCCATAATATGATTATTGGTCTGGGCGATTCCAATAGCTTTATCTTCTCCCTTGCTCCCATTGAGAGCAAACAGCCAGAAGATGCGACACAACGCGTCAAGCCCTCTCCAAACCTTATTTCAGACACGCATGTTCAGACTGACTCTGTGTATCGAGCGAACACAGCCGCAAAGCAAGAACGTGCCCCTGGAACAGAGATCGCTTCCCTCTCCGAACTGGGGATATCTTCATTAGAGATTACAGACAACACAACCGGTAGCAAGAAGACCTACCCGCTCGTCAAAGAGACGATCAACATTGGACGCGAACGCAGCAATGACATTGTTATCGATGTCACGAGCGTCTCCGCCCTGCATTGCCAGATCGTCCGTGAGGAAAATAGATGGGTCCTGATCCACCCACACCCCCTACGTGAGCAGACACTCAACGGCCTGCTCTACCAGGGGCGCAAGATCGCTGGCAACACCGCGTTTCGCAAGACGCTGACCAACGGCAATGTTTTTCGTATCGGCGATGAACTCGGCGTTCTGGTGACGCTGACCTATAACGATAACAGCGGCATCGCACAAGAGATGAACTCACACCTTCAGCCCATTCGCCTGGGAGCTGCGGAGATCAAAATTGGCCGCTTGCCAGACAACGATGTCGTGCTCTCGCATCCCCAGGTATCCGCACGACACGCCTACCTGGTACGTGAGCAGGATACCTACCGCCTGATCGACCTGCACAGCACCAATCACACCTATGTCAATGGCCTGAATACAACTAGCCAGCTCCTGAAGCCACGCGACGAAATACGCATCGGCCCATTCAAATTTATCTACACTGAAACGGGACTGACCCAATTCGACGAGAGCGAGGGCATCCGTATTGAGGCTCTGCACCTGAAAAAGGTGGGCACGAATCAGACGGTGCTCCTGAATGATATCTCTTTGCACATCCCGACGCGCTCCTTTGTGGCGCTCGTTGGAGGTTCAGGCGCGGGTAAAACGACGCTGCTGGACGCGCTGAGTGGCTTGCGACCCGCGCAGGAGGGCTCCGTTTTCTACAATGGGCAGGACTATTATCATAATGCAGCCGCCTTCAGCACACAGCTTGGCTATGTCCCACAGGATGACATCATTCACCGCGAACTGACGGTTGAGCGTGCTTTGTACTACGCCGCTCGTTTGCGCCTACCAAGCGACTTTGAAGAAGAGATGATTGAGCAGCGCATCGACGAAGTGCTCGATGATGTTGAGATGAAACATAGGCGTAAGCTCCTCATCAATCAGCTCTCTGGCGGCCAGCGCAAACGCGTCTCGATCGCACTGGAACTCCTGGCCAAGCCCAGCGTGTTCTTCCTGGATGAGCCAACCTCTGGCCTCGATCCGGGCCTCGACCGCAAGATGATGATTCTCTTACGTAAGTTGGCCGATAAAGGGCATACGGTGATCCTGGTTACGCACGCGACGAACAATATCAATGTGTGCGACTATGTCTGCTTCCTGGCACAAGGAGGCAATCTCGCTTATTTTGGTCCTCCCGAAGGGACGAAAACATACTTCAAAACGCCCGATTTCGCTGAGATCTATAGTACACTGGAACCGAACGACGAGCAGCGCACGATCCCCAGCGAGGCCAGAGAAAAGTTTAGCCAAT
Organism: Ktedonobacteraceae bacterium; assembly: GCA_013695595.1. Classification (GTDB taxonomy): domain Bacteria; phylum Chloroflexota; class Ktedonobacteria; order Ktedonobacterales; family Ktedonobacteraceae; genus JACDAE01. The sequence goes on from JACDAE010000084.1 coordinate 5,831, forward strand.
CCGAGCAATATCAGCAATATATTGGTGATTACCTGGATCCAGAGATCATGCAGCGACCCGTACGTGAGCAGTCTGGACAGGCAAAAGTATCACGGCGCGGGAGAAGGGGGCGGCAATTTTCCCTGCTCTCCATGCGCTACATTGAATTGTTGCGCAACGATATGGGCAACCTCGCCATCTTGCTGCTTCAGGCACCCCTCATCGGCCTCCTGCTCCTGCTCTTTATTAAAGGTATTGGCGTCGACGGTTTCGCACCCATTAATCTAGCCCAATGTCCGGTGACGGCAACCATACTGGCACCACACGGATACCCTGATGTATCCACGCCTGATGATCCAATCGTCACAAATGACTGTCAGAAGGTTGTGAATTTCCTCAAGAACACTCCACAGGGGCAGGCATATGCTCGTGCACGGGGAGGAAACGCGCAGGCGCTACAGGACTTCATTCGATCAGGGCCGGGCGATGCACCAGTATTACTCTTCCTGATGGGATTTTCGGCCATCATGTTTGGATGCATCAACTCGATCCGCGAGTTCGTCAAGGAAGCACCAATCTACAAGCGTGAGCGCACGGTCAATCTCGGTATTCTGCCCTATATGCTCTCAAAGATCGTCGTGTTGGCCGTACTCTGTTTGGTACAAAGCCTGATTCTGGTGGTATGCGTCGAAATCCTCGATCCGTTTGGACACAGCGTCTTTCTGCCACCATTTCTGGAAGTCTATATTACTATCGCACTCACCTCGCTGGCCGGGCTGATGCTGGGCCTGACCATCTCAGCCATCGCGCCGAACAATGATCGCGCAATGAGCTTCCTACCCCTGATCTTGCTGCCACAGGTTATCTTTTCTGGGAGTATCTTTCCGCTCACAAGCTGGTTCTTGCAGTATCCAGCCATGCTCTTCCCCATCCGCTGGGCCATGATCGCGCTTGGCTCGACGGCTGGCTTGCATAGCGACAAAATCAATGGGGATAAGTTCGTCGGCGATATCTACAGCTATCACAGCACGCTCTACTCTATCTATAGCCAGGCAGACTCGCTACGCTACCTCCTGCTGGGGTGGCTGGCCCTGGCGGTGATGATCATTGCTCTCGGTGGGATCATTGGGTATTGCTTGAAACGCAAAGACGTGCGTAGATAGAAGTATCAAAAATTTTGATGTGTGACGCCCTTATACACCACCTTGAGAGGAGGGAGAGAGCACATGAGCACTTTTGCGGGAAAAGCCGTTGCTGTCACAGGAGCTGGCACCGGCATCGGATATGCCCTCTGTCGGGCATTCGCAGACGCCGGGGCGACCGTGGCGCTCAACGACATTGATCCCCAACTTTGCCAGAGGGCAGCCAGGCAGATCAACGAAGCAGTCGGCACAGAACGCGTTCACCCATATGCTGGTGATATCGCAGATGTGGCAGCTATCCGCACCCTGTTTCAACGCTTCGTCGCCAGTACGGGGAGACTGGATATCGCAATCGCCAACGCCGGTATTACCAACTATGGAGCGTTCTTAACTGCGACGCCAGAAGACGTAGATCGCTTGATGGCCGTCAACCTGCGTGGGAGTTTCTTCACAGCGCAGACAGCCGCCCGGCTGATGATCGAGGCGCACATCCCTGGCCGTATTGTCTTGATGTCTTCCGTAACCGGCATTCAGGCTCATTTGAACCTGGGAGGCTATGGGATCACCAAGGCTGGCCTCAGAATGATGGCAAAAAACATCGCACTCGAAGTCGGCCACTATGGGATCACGACCAACGCCATCAGTCCAGGGGCCGTGCTTACCGAGCGCACACTTCAGGACGATCCACACTACGAAGCAAACTGGGCTGGCGTGACACCAGTTGGACGCGTCGGATATGTGGAAGATATCGTGGCGGCGGCACTCTATCTCGCCTCCCCTGAAGCACGTCACGTCACAGGGCAGACCCTGGTAGTCGATGGTGGATGGACCATCCAGAGTCCTCTACCAGCGGCACATCCAGAACTGCCTGGACATTCTTCATCCGAGGAGGGTACAGATGCCAATTGATCCACACAAACTGCGAAGCCAGCGTCTACGCTCCGTGAATTACCAGGGCGACGCGCTGCGCCTGGGCATGAACTGGACCGAAGAGGATCTGGCAAAGCCCCAGGTTCTCATCGACAGCGCCTATGGCATGGGCCATCCGGGCACGTTTCACTTTCGACCCTTGATCGAAGAGGCCAGCAACGGCGTCTTCGAGGCAGGTGGGAAACCAGGCGTCTTCACCGTCAGCGATATCTGCGATGGCGTCGCGCAGGCACACGAAGGGATGAGTTACTCGCTCGTCTCACGCGATATCATGACCGCGATGATCGAGATTCACGCGCTTGGTCATCCACATGATGGCATGGTGCTGATCTCCGGAAACGATAAATCTGTACCCGCGCATCTATTGGCGATTGCTCGCTGTAATATGCCCTCCATTCACTTGCCCGGTGGCACCCAACTGAATGCACCCGATTCGGTGACCTCCAATCAGCTCTGGCCGATGGGGATGTCAGTCGAGCGTGGTGAACTCTCCAAAGAAGACTTCGATCTCGCCCAACAGGGGGCGTGCCCGACATGTGGAGCGTGCCAATTCATGGGTAGCGCCAGTACGGGTCAGGTAGTCTCGGAGGCGCTCGGCCTGGCACTGCCGGGTTCAGCCCTCGTTCCGGCTCCTCTCTCGCATCTTCTGCGCTATGCACGTGCCGCCGGCAAGCAGATCCTCAGGCTGATCGAAGAAGAGATTACTCCTCAACGCATTCTGACGCGTGAAGCGTTTGAGAATGCAATCATCATCCATGCCGCCGTGGGTGGATCGACCAATATGCTGCTGCATCTGCCCGTCATCGCACGCGAGGCGGGAGTCGAGATCACCATCGACGATTTCGATCGCATCCATCGTCAGGTGCCAGTGCTGGCAAATGTTAAGACGACTGGCCGCTACCCGGTCGAGTATTTCTGGTATGCAGGTGGCGTACCCGCTGTCATGCTTGAATTGCGCGATATGCTGCACCTGGACTGCCTCACCGTCACGGGCAAGACGCTAGGCGAGAACTTGCAAGAGATCGAGCACAGCAGATTCTTCGCGGAACGGCTCGGCTATCTGAACAACGTCAAAGTATCTCGGCGTGAGGTTCTGCGTCCACGCAATGATCCCTTTGGGCCTGATGGAGGGATCGCTGTGTTGCGCGGCAATCTCGCTCCCGAAGGATCCGTGATCAAATCCTTCTCGGTGCCTAAAGAGATGCATATTCATGTGGGACCAGCACGTGTCTTCGACTTTGAGGATACGGCCCTCGATGCTCTGCGCGAGCGTAAGATACAACCCGGTGATGTGCTGGTGATCCGCTACGAGGGGCCACGCGCGAATGGCATGCCAGAGATGTACTTCGCCTCAACGATCCTCGCAGCCGATCCCACGCTCAATACATCGACGGCCCTTATCACGGATGGACGCTTTTCAGGTGCAATGAAGGGCCCCTGCATCGGACATGTGACGCCCGAAGCCCTGGATGGTGGCCCGATTGCTCTGGTTGAAGAGAACGATCTGATCGAGATTCATGTACCCGAACGAAGGCTGGCAATTGTCGGTGTGCAGGGCCAGCCCCTTCCTCCAGACCAGATAGAGCGTATACTCGCCGAGCGACGAGCACGCTGGACACCACCACTACCACGCCATAAAAGCGGTATTCTCTCGCTCTTCGCTCGCGTTGCACGCAGTTCATCCGAAGGAGCCTCCATGACTTAGCACAATTCCAGGACTGGTACCTTGAAATATGATAGCATATGAGAATAGAAACTCCATTCTAAATCTCTCTAGCATTTCAAGGGGAAGGGTAGAAATGGCAGAAAAGCTCACAATACGTGATATCGCGCAAATTGCCGGTGTATCAATAGCTACCGTCTCTCGTGTTTTGAATAACAAACCTGATGTAGATCCACTCACACGAGAACGCGTCATGCTCATTTTGAAGGAGTATAACTTTACCCCTAATCTTTCAGCAACGCAATTGGCAGGGAGCCTTCCACGCACGAGCCGGCCATTTCACCCTACTTTTCCACCTGATTTTCTCTGGGGGACAGCCACATCAGCTTATCAGATCGAAGGTGCCACGGATAAAGATGGGCGAGGGGCTTGCATCTGGGACGCCTTCGCGAGAGAACCTGGGGCCATTTATCGAGGGCAAAACGCCGAGATCGCTGCTGATCACTATCAGCGCATGGAGCAGGATGTGGCACTCATGGCAGAGTTGAATCTCAAAGCGTATCGCTTCTCACTTTCATGGTCTCGTATTCTTCCGCAAGGAACCAGCACTGTGAATGAGCAGGGGCTCGATTTTTATGATCGCCTGATCGACGCATTGCTGAACAAACAGATTTGCCCTGTCGTAACACTTTATCATTGGGATCTACCGCTGGCTCTCCATAAGCGTGGAGGATGGCAAACACGTGAGACTGCCGAGGCCTTCGCCGATTACACCGAGATCGTTGCACGCAGGTTTGGCGACCGCGTCTCCTGGTGGATTACACTCAATGAACCCTGGTGTTCGGCCTATCTGGGCTATGGAATCGGCACGCATGCACCTGGAGAACAATCGTTACAGGCAGCAGTGAATGCAGGCCATCATCTCCTTCTTGCTCACGCTCAAGCAGTTGTACGCCTGCGGAGTTATATCCAGCCATCAGCTCACATTGGAGCGACACTTAATCTCACACCTGTTTCCGTCACTGAAGATAGCCAGGCCGCTCAAGAAGGGGCTGAACGAGCCGATATCTTATACAATCGCTGGTTCCTCGATCCGCTGTTCCATGGCAGGTATCCCGAAGGACTCTTTCGCGATCTGGCAGTGCATCCTCCCGTCTGCGAAGATGCGGATATGGCTCTGATCTCAACTCCCCTGGATTTTCTGGGTATCAACTACTATTCACGCGCACTTATTCGTCCACGTCGGCGCGCAGGAACGGGGAGTACTTTTACGGAAACATATGAACAAGTTATCCCCGTCCCCGGAGCTACCTATACCGAGATGGCATGGGAGATCTATCCTCAAGGGTTACGCGATGTGCTTTTGCGCGTCCAGCAAGACTATGCCCCTCGTTTGATTATGGTTACAGAGAACGGAGCTGCCTTTGACGATCAATGGGACGGCAGAAATCATATTCCAGATAAACGACGGGTGCAGTACCTGCGTGAACACATTCAAGAACTGGAGGGAGTTCTTTTACATGAAGTACCTCTGTGCGGGTATTTTGTGTGGTCCTTTCTGGACAACTATGAATGGATAGATGGCTACAGCAAGAGGTTTGGCCTGGTATACGTCGATTATGCTACCCAACGCCGTGTGGTAAAACAAAGCGGACGCTGGTATGCCGCGTTCATTGCAGCCCAACACCCCATCAAACAAACAGAATAAAGCAACATATCCATATCTAAACGCACGAATACACCAATTTCTGAAGGAATAGAGACATTATCACTCTTCGCTCAAATACCAACTTTTCGCAACCTTATTCGTATATATACAATATTGATCTTTGACTCATGCATGCTATATAAAGGAGACAAAGTGAACAAAGAACAAATTATTCGCGAGGCTCTGGCTCTTCCTACAACTGCTATTGAGTATCATGTCAGTCAATATCTAGCCGAAAAATTTCCTGAAAAGGCGTTGCTTGAAGGCAATGATGGCCTCTTCAACGTCGAGACCTATGCGCAGGGGGGCCATTGCACCCTGGAGATGCAGACCTTTATCCATGAGCAGATCGCCACAAGCTGGCATGGACGCGAGATCGCTTCGTTTCCGCGCGGGATGCGTTATATTAGCGCCGCACGCATAGCCTCTATGCTCTCCTCATCCGATGAGAATGAGCCGGAAATGAGCGAGGGAGCAAAAAATGCCTGGTTTGCGGTAACATGGCGCGGCAATACTCTGGATGTGGTGGTCATGCACTGGCCTGAAGGTTTTGGTGGACATACCTATGCCTATTGGATTCTCTGTAATGATCGCACGCTAGGAAAAGAGTTTATTACTGAGGTCTGTCGTTGGAATGCGGAACTGCGCGGCGAAGTACTCGTCTTTTCGGGTGGCTGCTGGCAAAAAGATGCACGCCTCTTCCGCGCTATTCAAGGGGCTTCTTTCGATAATCTGATCCTGCGTGGAAACCTCAAGCAGCAGATCCGCAAAGACCTTGAGCAGTTCTTCGCCATGCGTCAGACCTATGAGGAATACGGCATTCCCTGGAAACGCGGTATCCTCTTCGTTGGCCCTCCGGGGAACGGCAAAACGCATACCGTCAAAGCGCTTATTAATGCCTTACAGTTGCCGTGCCTCTACGTGAAAAGTTTCCGCGCAGAGCATGTAACCGAAGAGGACAACATCCACTCGGTCTTCGAGCGTGCCCGTAAATCCGCGCCCTGTGTGCTCGTCCTTGAAGATCTGGATTCGCTGCTCACATCCTCTAATCGCTCGTTTTTCCTGAACGAGTTGGACGGTTTTGCCACGAATGCCGGCATCGTCACACTTGCCACCACGAACCATCCTGAGAAGCTCGATCCCTCGATCCTTGATCGCCCCAGCCGTTTCGATCGGAAATACCCCTTCGAAATTCCTGAACAGCCGGAACGATTGGCCTATATTACGCTATGGAATGAGACCCTTAAAGACGACCTGCGCATCTCTGACGAAGGAACCATCCAACTAAGCGAACTGACTACCAATTTCTCTTTTGCCTACTTGAAAGAGCTCTTCCTCTCCTCAATGATGCGCTGGGTTGGCTCCACTGAACAGGGAACGATGGAGCAGGCCATGAT
>JACDAE010000085.1 GCA_013695595.1 Ktedonobacteraceae bacterium
CGCGCCACTGCTGGTTGGCTCCGCTGGAGTAGGGCCATTGGATCGCCATACCGCCGTTGGAGGTGGAGGCACCAGAGATATCTAAGGCCTGTCCACTATTGCGATTGATAATCTTATAGTACGTACCACCGCCACCGCCACCACCAGGAGTAGGCGTGGGAGTAGGATTACCACCACCGCCACCACCGCTTAGGGAAGTGAGATGGTTTTTGAGGCCAACTCCGAAGTTCGTCGGGGTGCCGTCATAATTGCTAATAAGCGATGGGGTGGTAGTGCAACCGTAGGTACTCCAGGACCAGCCCAGATACCCAATGCTGTGGCTGTCTAACCAGGGCATAATTGTGTCGATGAAACCATGGGCACAATCATTCTCACCCATCTCTCCGGCGATAACCGGCACCTGCGCTGCGACTGGCGCAACCTGTGAATTTAAACAACTAATGGTATTGCAGGCGTTGAAATTGTAGATGTGAAGTGAGGCAGCCAGGTTGTTATCGGGATCGGAAGGCTTGTTTGCTAACCATCCGGTGAGATTATTGGCGTAAGCAAGTCCACCAAGCATGATAACATTTGATGCCCCCGTGTTGCGCACAGCGTTGACCAGAGTCTGCATGCCAGCAACGGCAAAACCGACATCATTGCAGGGACTGGCATTGGAACCAGAACTGCCGTTGCGCCAGCAGGACCAGCTCGATGTGTAGGGCTCATTGTAGAGGTCGAAAAACACCGAACCATTCCCTTTAAACATATTTGCGACCGATGTCCAGAATGCAGGGGCGTGGTCAGCGTCGGGCATCGGCAGTTGACCTGAAGCCTTCTGTGATCCGGGGGCGGTCCAGTGGAGATCCAGAATAGCTTTTATACCGTTGCTATTGAGTCGTTGCACATAGCCAGCAATATCGGATTGATACTGTGATGCCGATCTTCCACCAGATGGTTCACCATTGATCCCTAACCAGCAATCTTCGTTTAAAGGGATACGAACGATATTGATTTTCCAGGTCAACATCGCATTAATAGCCGTCTGGTCAACAGGTCCATCAAAAGTTGATGCAGAACTAAGACAGCTATACTCCGAACCCATATGGTCCACTCCATGATAGTTAAGCGAGTTAGCAGCTTTCACGGTCGTGGTTGAGTGAAGCGCTCCAGCTACGGCTACCAGGCCGAGTAGGAGTGCAAAGATACTGCCTACCGTCAGTACTTTCAAGCTTCCTTTGCTTTTCATGAATACCTCCTTGTGCATTGTGTCCATTTTTTGCTATGGATCGTTCCCACGAAGATGCTTGCTACCCGAAAGGTCTTACGTTGCCTCCCATAAAAAGACAAGGTAGCGTGACATGATTTCAGGAGCGCAGATCCTGGAAGCCAAAGACAGTGGCCGTAGATCATAAACAAAAAACGACTTCATATCGGTGTTAGTTTCCTACGAGCATCCATACTCGCCACATAAAAACGAGGAATACGTGCTATGAAACGAATAAAGCGCAGTAAAAGAACTACCCGCAATATCATTCGTTTCGTTTGTCGCACGCGTATAAATGTTTCTATCAGTGATGAAAATGATGAATTCATATCAAAAATTTCATCAATGTAGTGTATTAAATGTATACCATTTTGGAGAAATCGTTGTCAATGATTAGTACAAAATGGTCAAATGGTTGGTTCATTCTGGAATGAAGGGATATATTCATTGAAATACCGTTGAAATAAGAGCGGCAGGAAGGACGACTTTTAAATAACCCTGACAGGGAAGTGTGCCACACTTGACAGATGGCTCATTTACTATTAAAATGTAAGCATGAAAGTTAGTGTAAAATGTACACAATTAAAAAAGAACCTTTATCCTGTGATGTTGGAGCTTAGCAAGCGATCTACATTCAGTCATGAAAGCTTGTTTAGAACGAAGTAAAAAGGATAAAACCGCATGCTGAAGAAAACAATCGCCCTCGTGGCGCACGATAGTAAAAAGTTAGAACTCTTAGAGTGGGCAACCTTTAATAAACACCTCTTGTCGCAATATAACTTGTATGCAACCGGAACCACAGGCGCTCTATTGGAGCAGAACGTCGGGATCGAGGTCCATAAGTTGCAGAGCGGACCGCTGGGTGGAGACCAACAGATTGGCGCGAAGATTTCAGAGCAGGAGATTGATTTTCTCATCTTCTTCTGGGATCCATTGATAACGCAGCCGCACGATACCGATGTGAAGGCGTTGCTGCGCATCTCCGTGGTCTGGAATATTCCCGTTGCCTGTAATCGCGCATCGGCAGATTACATGATCACCTCGCCGCTGCTGTCAAACGAGTATCAGCCGCAATTGCCTGATTATAAGGCCCATGCGAGCAGAGCAATATAGCAGCGGAGAGGCAGACCTGTTTTCCCACCTCATGGGTTAATCGCCGATGAGAAAGACAAACATTAAAGGGATACCGATAAACAATAAGGATAGGAGCGAGCTATACCAGCTCGATCCTGTCCAGTAGAGATTGACGCGTATCGTGTAGGGAACATCCAACTGAGCAAAGATTGCGAGGATGCCTCCCATTGCGAAGGAACCAACAAGCCCCATTACCAGAGCCTCTATATTTTTTTTGACGCTACGTATACCGCGTGCAAGGAGGCTGCCAACCACAGCGAGCAGCACAATTGCCAATAGGAAGAGAAGAACGCTTGTAATGCCTGTTGCCGTGCCACTGGCAACTGCCGAAAACACCGGAAAGGTGAGCGCCCCCGTCAGCGATAAGA
>JACDAE010000087.1 GCA_013695595.1 Ktedonobacteraceae bacterium
CGTGCGCTGCTTTGGAGGATGCAGGGATGTCAGTGAATACAGTTGCGCGCATAGTGGGAGCCCTGGTAGCTATTGGTTCGGTCGTTGGCATTGTGTTACTCGACGGCTCTCCTATCAGACTACCACTTCCAATGCTCATCGCTATCGCCATCATCATTACCGTTGTGGCGTTTGTCATCACTCCGTATATTACGGTTGTGCCCTATCAATGGATTCGCAACAAGATCAGGGTAGCTTCTGCTGGCGACCTGGTCGCGGCCGTTATTGGCTTAACCATAGGGCTTATCATCGCGGCCCTTCTGGCTATTCCATTGCAATATCTTCCCTGGTACCTGGGCCACCTTGCACCATTTGTGGCTGCTGTCATTTTTGGCTATCTTGGCCTCACTGGTGCCGTTCTGCGGAAAAGCGACATTGCGCATCTTTTCCAGAACGCGACACTTCGCCGGCGCGAGCGCGACGAAGAACGAGGCGAGCGGCAGGAGCGAGGCAAGAAACGTGATCAGGAGAAAGAGGCCGTTATTGTGCCGCCCTTCCCGATACAGCCGATCCTGCTAGATACGAGCACAATTATAGATGGGCGCATCGCAGATATCAGCCAGACGGGTTTTATCACTGGTACACTGGTTGTGCCACGCTTCGTACTCAACGAACTACAGCGTATTGCAGATTCCGCAGATACTATGCGCCGCAATCGAGGCAGAAGAGGATTAGAGATTCTCAACCGGTTACAGAAAGATGCTACTGTCCCTATCGAGATCGTTGATACTGATGTGGAAGGGATAGCCGATGTGGATGGCAAACTGGTAAAGGTCGCCCGCGACCAGCACTGCCCAATCATCACCAACGATTTCAATCTGAATCGCGTTGCCGAATTACAGGGTGTGAAGGTCTTAAACATCAACGAGCTGGCGAATGCGATTAAGCCTGTTCTCCTGCCAGGAGAGGACATTTACATCAAGATCATGCAAGATGGTAAAGAGCTTGGACAGGGAGTAGGTTATCTGGACGATGGAACGATGATCGTTGTGGAAAATGGACGGCAGTACATGAACACAACTCTGGAGGTGAGCGTCACGCGTGTACTCCAAACGGTGGCCGGCAGGATGATCTTCGCGCACCCAAAGCAGCCGTTGAGCACAACCAATATAGCATCTGCACCTCAGCCAGCGCCAATCAAGCAAAAGCAAGTCTGATCTATGCAAGAGAAAGCAGCTGCGGTTATCGTAGCGGCCGGGGCAAGCCGGCGGATGGGGCGTGATAAGCTCTGGATTCCGCTGGCAGGCCGCATCACGCTGGCGCGAACGCTTGATGTATTTCAGACCTCGGGGCTCATCGATTGCATCGTCGTTGTCACCAGTGCAGAACGGCTTGCGGAAACGAGAGAACTCAATAAGCAGGAGCAATGGGACAAGGTGACGGCCATCGTGCCAGGAGGAGCGCGCAGACAAGATTCTGTCCGTATCGGCCTCGACGAACTGGCGGTACACCATCCTCAGTCCCGCTGGGTTATGATCCATGATGGCGCGCGTCCATTTGTTACCTCTGCCGTCCTTGAGGCGGGACTGGCGGCGGCGCAGCTTCACGAGGCGGCTATCGCTGGCGTCCCTGTGAAGGACACTATCAAGCAGGTCTATGAGGGCAAGATACAGGCCACACCGAATCGAGAACATCTCTGGGCGGTGCAGACTCCCCAGGTCTTCTCATTTGATCTGATTCACCAGGCTCACCACTCCGCTCTTGCAGCAGAGGATGCCACCGATGATGCAATACTCCTGGAGCGGCTGGGACACCACGTCTACATTTTTCCAGGTTCTTACACTAATATAAAAATCACGACACAAGAAGATCTGCTCTTTGCAGAGGCATTCTTACGAGGATAAAGAGAGATGGCGATACGCGTTGGTTTTGGATATGATGTGCATGCTTTCGTAGAGGGGCGACCCCTTGTGTTAGGAGGGGTCACTATCCCCCATGCATACGGTCTCTCAGGCCATTCAGACGCCGATACGGTCATTCATGCTATCGTCGATGCACTTCTAGGCGCAGCCGCCCTTGGAGATATCGGCACACACTTTCCCTCCAACGATGATCGATGGAAAGACCAGCCCAGCTCCGTCTTCCTCACTTACACATACAACCTACTGCGTACACAAAATTCGACTATAGGAAATATAGATGCTACGATTGTTGCGGAGCGCCCAAAGCTTGCTCCATATATTCAGGTCATGCGAGAAAATCTCGCCGCGTATTTGCACATGGGCGTTGATCAGGTCAGCGTTAAGGCAACGACGACAGATGGATTGGGCTTCGCTGGAAGGCGTGAGGGCATTGCTTGTTACGCCGTTGCTCTTATTGAACGCTAGAAGCTGTTAGCTTTCTTGAAACGCTTTATAGGCTTCGTCAGTCCTGGCGGCCATAATGAAATCCAGGTGTTGCAGGCCGCCTATCGTATGTGTCCACCACGCAACTCCGACTGAGCCCCATTCGGTCAAGATGGCCGGATGATGGCCCTCCGCCTCAGCAAGCTCGCCTACCTTGTTGGTAAAGGCCAGAGCGGTCGCGAAATCTTTGAATTTATAGACGTACTCCAGACGCTTCTCGCCATCCGGCTCCAGGATAATCCAGGTTGGAATCTGTTTTTTATATTCAGCCACTTCAGCATCTGTTACTTTCTGAACTGAGTCAGCCATCTTTTGCCCCTTTATTTGTTGTAATCTTGACTCTTCTCTTCTACGGATTCAGCAGGCTTTTTGGTGGGGGATGTCTCAACTTGCTCCTCTTTTGAAGTCATCAGCATACCTAGCGCCTGACGAGAGTTGAGCGGAACACGGGAAACATTCTTTGTCATGTTATGAATATCCTCTACAGGAAGATCTGACATAAGAGCGTCTTTCATCTCTTTTGCCTTCCCCATGCCCTTGCCTGCGTCATGCGCGATTGATTGCAGCATCTTAGGGCCAAACAAGGCGAGCACTACCCCGGCAATTATAAGAATATCGATAATATGCATACAGTTACTCCTTCCAGAAGAAATAGCAGCGCAAAGCCAGCTACTAGCAACGCTGCGTCCATTGTACCATACTCATCTCAAACCGATTCTATACCAATTCGGGCTATTCAGCGTTTAGTTCAGTAAGAGCTTTGTGGGCTCCATGGTATCATAAACATAAACACTCCGTTCCAATACGAAAGAAGAAGAGAGAGCTTATACGGATGCAACAGACGGTCAAACCACACACACAGCCAGGCGCACAAGTTCAATCAATGATTATAACCGCGATCACCTTATTTGCTCTTTCAGGTTTGATGGTAGGTTTTACAGTAGGAGCGTTTACTCATCCTCGCTCGACTCCTCAAACTCATAAGGATACCAAAGTGCCTGTGCTAGCGGCAAGCAAATCGCCGACGCCGACGAAGGCTGCAACAGTAGATCTAGCGACGGTCAGAATTGGTTGCCCCATTGCTGGCGACTATAAGCAGGTTCAGGTTCCAGACGGCACGACTAACTACACATTTTCAGTTCAAATCGTGGATAAATCGATGGATAACACATCAGCTTGTGGAAGAGGGAAACCGCTGGCGATGCCCGATCTGAGCTGTAAAATGTGGCTCGTCAAAGACCAGGATGATGCCAGGAAGCTAGGAGAAGAAATTAACAAGCTCCCTGACGATCAGAGGCAGGCCACCTGGAATCTCCAAATGCCGTTTCCCAAAGAGGATACACAGGCTCTCCAAATGGATAGTGGAAGCTCAACTGCCATGACCTGTAACCCTACAGGCGGTGAAACAACCTGGCACTATAAGCTCTCGCCAGACTTGAAGCCTGGGGCCTACTATATAGCCATATTAGCCAACTGGCATGGAGCCTACTCAAACTGGATGTGGGTTCCAATTACAGTTGCGAAGGGCTAAAAGAGAGATGCAAGCTCAAAGAGAACTGGTACCTCGCACAACACCACGGATAAGTGCTGCGAACGTACTGCGTACCGA
>JACDAE010000095.1 GCA_013695595.1 Ktedonobacteraceae bacterium
GCTTATCCTGAATGAAGTTCTCAAGCGTGCCCAGCATCTCTGGAAACTGACCCTTTTCGAGGCCACGTGTATCAAAGATGCTGAGTGGAATACCCTCTTTAGTATACTCGCGAGTGCTCTGAGTCACGGGACGGCCGGAGCCAGTCGTCGCCAGATTATCGCGGAAGACGGCGTTGATAAGCGTGCTCTTGCCGACACCAGAATCACCGACGATGATGATGTTAGCCTTGCCGATCTTCCTATTCACATCATTTACCGTATTCTGTAATAGTTTGCTCAGGCCGGCATCGAACTGTAGGCTCATACTTGCTCGCTTCCTTTTTGATGTTGTGATTACCTGCAAATAATGTAACACATTCTTTGTATTTTTACAAAGCCAGTGATGCCCACACATCTGCGCAACGACAATTCCTTGCTCTCCCCCGGCACAAAAAGGTTCACATCTGATAACCTGTCACTAAAGCGTATCTCTAGAAGACGAGAAGACGCTTCTGAACTTTTTTGCAGAAAAATAGTGTATACTTGGAGTAGCTTCTAAACTTTCTTATAAGCTTTCCCCCTTCACCAGATTTCTTGTAGCAACTAGCACTCAGAACTTCCCCCATCAACGCTACATGCCGTCTGGGCTGGTCTTGTTCTCTCGCGCTGGTCTGTTTCTTACATCAAGATGAAGCGAGGTACTATTATGGGCGATAACATAACGCAAATGCGACTTTCCATGCGCTTAGATAACTATCTAAAGGCATATACAGAAGATAATGTCAGAAAGGGCACTCTCTCCACTATGGAGTGGGATACGGCATGGCGAGTAGCCGACGGCGCTCGTGCACAGGACACGCTGACACCTGAGATTGTTGATAATGTTCGGATAGCCTTACACAACCCCATAACGAAAATACAATAATTTTGTTTTCATCGTTTATGAATTTCCGGCGGCCAATCGGGCGACGAGAGAGTTAAATTCTTGTTCAGCTTTTGGAATATTGCCGGCGAAGATGAGCCCCATAGGGTTCTTGTTCATGCGACAGATGATGCGCGCTCCATCCTGTTTGAGCGTATTGTCGAGTTCATAGATGGAATCGCGTACAACTGATGTATCAAGGGAAAGAGGCAGGGGAAATTTGTCAATGGTGGAGATACCTTGCTGGATGACAGCCTGCATATTGCCAATGGTTGGCTCTTTTCTGTTCGCGCCTATGATGACCATAATGGCGTCGGTGTAATTGGTCCAACGGGGGTTGCATTCGGCGAGATAGTTGGCAGGAGTCTGCTTTCTTTTGCGCTGCAATTCTAGCTCGGCCGCGCCCGGCAGCATCATATCGATGTTGGCGAGACCACGGATGGTCGAGAAGTCGACGTTGCACTTCTGAGCGGTCCGCTTGAGGAGCGCGGTAAAGAAGTGCGCGGTCTGCTCTTCGTGGCGTTGTTGCAAAGCATGCAGGTGTGGAGTCGCGGGCAGATAGGTACTGGTGCCAACGCAAGCCTTGCTGTCTAGACCCTGCAACTGGCCATTCCAGCGCAGAGATTCCGAGTGTCCATCGAGCAGGACGACGGAGAGGCCGGGCGAGTCGAGCATATCGATGAGACGGCTAATCACAATACGGTTTTCTTTAAGAACGTTCATCGTCGCCGCAAGGCTGCTCCGCGCGGCCAGCAGGGCAGAGCGCCAGTCCGGATATGATTCGATGACGTCGGCATCGCCATCTCGTACGATAAGAACCGCATCACCACGCGCGTAGAGCAGGCAGCTTCCGTAGTTCCCATCTGATTCGGCGGCGCGCAGAACGATGCCCAATGGGTAGGTGGAAGCGAGACCGGCCTGGCTATAAATCTCTTCTACGTGGGCGAGGAAGTCCCAGGCGGAGGAGGGCAGCTCGTCAAGAACCGAGACGGTATAGTCAGGCGTACGGAACCCATCGGGCTCCATCTCATCGGCCAGGGCATAGAACTCGGCCTTGTTCTTCAACAGGTGCACCATCTGCGAGGGCAGACCCCACATGTCAGCCTCGACCATTTCCCGAACGTGCTGACCGGCTTCGGGCACATTTACATAGGGGACGACTAATGGACGCTCGCCGGGTGCAACCTCTTCGCTTAAAGATGCAAGCGTTACCGCCTTTATCTCCTTGCCACAAAGCTGGCTGAGATAGGCCATATGTGATTGGACAGAAGGAGTTACGGCCTCGACGAGCACACGTAGCCGCTCTGCATCAAGTGGAATGTGGCCACAGCGCTCGCCATAGTGAGATGCTAGTTTGGCGACGAACGCGGGATTTGAGAAGCGCAGGATACCATTGATATTATGAAAGCCCACGCCGAGGGCTCGTTTTCTGTCGGCGGCAAAGAGCGATTGATCAAGAATACTAATGAGCTACAACCTCCACAACCAGTTTTTTCTTCGTTTATTGAAGCGCCCTAAAACGATTGCTCCAATTATAACAGCTAGTTGGACGCTGTCAACGTGCGGCGAATTTACCAATCTAGCGAATTAAGAGGATCGTGTGAATTGTTGGCTACATACTGCGTAGTACATACATAGCTATATTACTCTGCGCGGAGAATCGCTACTGTTTTAGAATGTAGTACGCCACCAGTATGTCTTGCTCTAGTTTCCCTTTAATTGCTGATGAAGGTTTGATACTACCCAACCCTCGTAGCAGGAGCAGAAATTCAACGTGTATTTCTTACACAAGGTAGTATCTACAATGGAGGATGATGATGTCCAAAAGGAAGAATGTTCGCTTATTTTTAGCGAGTATATCTCTAGCATCGGTAATGCTATTACTTCTGAGTGCCTGTGGTGCTCAGGGAACGCCGACCAGCCAGAGTCCGGCGAATGCAAATCCTGTCAAAGGTGGAACCTGGATTGATGATATTCCAAACGAGCCAGGTTCATTGATCCCTAATGGCGATGCACAGACATTCTCTGTCCTCGTGCAGAATGCTTTGTATGCTCCTCCCTTCTATGGAGATACAAAGGGTCAGCTTACTCCAGGTATCGTGACAGAGCTTCCGACAATCCAAAATGGAGGCATTAGCGCAGATTACAAAACCTACACGTTTAAACTGCGCTCTAATCTCAAGTGGTCAGATGGTCAACCGCTCAACGCTGATGACATTGACTATACCTGGAAATTGTGGGTGAACCCCAAATTTGGAGCCTATAGCACCAACGGGTATAACAAGATCACGAGCGCGGATGTTTCGGCGGACAAACAGTCGATTGTCTTCCATCTTAAAGAGCCCTTCGCGCCATTCCTGTCGGCCTGGACCGATGGTGCTGGAGCGCCACTTCCTAAGCACGTCTTTGAGAAGATAGCGCCAGAGTCTATTCTCAAATCCAAAGAGAATCTCAACCCAAGCGTTGTAAGTGGTCCATTCAAGATGAGCGAGAGCGTGCCGGGGAACCACTACACCGTCGTACGCAACGATAACTATTATCTCGCGTCCCAAGGTATGCCCTATCTAGATAAAGTCATTTTCCGCCCCGTGACCGATCAGAACACGGTCCTCAAAGACTTGCAGGCCAACAATGCAACCTCCACCTGGTTCATTGATGTCAGCAAAACCAAGGCATATCAGGCTCTACAAAACTACAACTTCGTCGTCAACCCGAATGCTTCCAACTTCGAAATAATGGTTCTTAACTTCAAGAATCCTACTCTAGCAAACAATCTTCCGGTACGTAAGGCGATGGCAATGGCAATCGATCACGATGCCTTGATTAAGACGGCACGCGTTGGTCAAGCATCTCCATTATGCACTGATCATGGTGCCGCCAATCACCCTGGCTACCAGGCCGATGCTCCTTGCCCCAAGTTCGATCCCGCTGCGGCAAATAAGATGCTCGATGATGCTGGTTGGGTGAAGGGCTCCGATGGTATACGTGCAAAGGATGGGAAGCGTCTGGAGTTTAAGTATTCGACGACCAGTGGTAAGCCCTGGCGCCAGGCGGACGAAGAGATCATTCAGCAGAACTTTAAAGACATTGGTGTCAAGATCAACATTCAAAACGTTCCTGCCAGTACCTTCTTTGGCCCATTCCTGAATGGTGGTCAGCACGACATCGCCGAATTTGAAAGTTCCTGGACCTATGATCCAGACGACGATGGCCTGATAGGCTGCGACCAGATTCCCACAAATGGTGGGCAGGGCGGTAACTGGAGCTTCTACTGTAACCAGGACGTTCAGAAGCTGATCGTCAAGGAACAGCAGACGGCTGATCCAAATGCCCGTCAGTTGATCTTCAACCAGCTCCACCAGATCTACCTGACCGAGTTCCCGTTCATCATCCTGTACGGTCCAACCGATCCAGGCATCGCCAAGAAGACCACGCACAACTACCTGCCAGGTCCCATGGGCGCACAGGAAACAGTCAACATCTGGAAGTGGTGGTGCGATGGTGGGAAGTGTTAGGCCCAGCCTAACGTTTTTCAGCACATAGATTACTCACTTACAGTACAAACTAACGGCACCTCTGCAATGCAAAGGTGCCATTTCCTCGCAAAGGTGCCATTTCCTCGCGCCGATTTATCGCGCACAGACCCCGTTTACGGGGAGA
>JACDAE010000007.1 GCA_013695595.1 Ktedonobacteraceae bacterium
AATCGCAAGGGTCGTCGCTACGCGGGAACACCTCTCATCGTTTAAGCGAGAAAACGAAGGGGACGACTTTCTTCGTCAGAACCCTGCGGACACGCCTTTTTAGCACGGGAAGAGCTGGAGTCGTACGAGGTTTTTGCCTCATCTCCACACTCCTCTCGTTATAAAACAGCAGATCCTCTTCCGCTATGAACTGCTCAGGACTAGCCTGCGTCCATATCTCGGAGCCAATGCTGGTGCCAGGTTGATATTTCCAAATATTCCTGCCGTGCCTGACGTATATGTGCTGAGTTCGACATGGTATCGTCTGAACAAGAGCACCAGAATTGATCAGCCGACGCACAAAGCCCGATCCGTCGTCTCCCTCAATGCTATCCTGAAAGCGCGATCGAGTGGCCCACAGATGCTTCCGGTACATGGCCGTTCCATAGTGCATCCCCTCGACTCCTGTAAAAGCGGTGGGTATGTCCGCACAGTGCCAGCCTCGCATAGAGCGCACATCGAGCACAAATTGCAGATGCAGACCTGTGACATCCGCCTCTCCTGCTAGTAGTGGCGCGACCTGGTAAGAGAGGCGTGTGGGCGCATACCAATCGTCGTCATCCCAATGACAAATGATCTCCCCATGCGCCGCCTCGCAAGCTATATTGCGCTTAACGCCCACGGTATGAGCATATTGTGGCGCGAGATAGCGCACCTGCGGATGCGATGAGACAAGATCCACAACCAGATCCTCCCCATCATCGACCACGATAAGCTCTTTGTTTGGATAGTCCTGCTTCTCAAAATAGTAGAGTGCTCGCGCCACAAATTCTCGTCGATTCTTCGTAGGCATAATGCATGATATCAGCGGTTGTTCCATCCCTGCCACATCCCTTCTCAATTGAAAAATGACGTTCGATACAAAATGATCTTTTTACTTTTTAGATTGATGACTTCTGATGACTCTTTCGTTGGCGACCATGACCTTCTTTGCATCCTCCAAATCCGCCACAACCTGATAGCCGTTGAAGAGAAAAGGCTGCACAAAGAAGTCCTGTGCCAGAATATGATGAATGCCATAGTGAGGATGACGATGATGTATATCGCAGAGCACCATCAGATTCTCTTCCGAATCAATAAAAGCTTCCATACTTTTCCGGTCCTTGACCTGTGGAAAAACTACCCCTAGTTTTCGTGGATCGCAGGCATTCAGCAGGCTGCGTTCAACAGGATAGTGATGCGTCTCAATCGCCTGCGCGTGAAAAGGATTCTCTCTCGGATTTGATAGGGTCGAATGACGCACACCACAGATGGCACACGGCGTATCCAGAGTAATGACGAGACGGTGGTGCGTACGCATATACAGAGGTGTATCTTCACGCGGCGGGTGCGGTGGCGTCATCTCGACTTCTGCGATCCCAAAGACGGTCGCGTGCACATGCTGGAGCGTCGTCGTCTCCGTCACCTCATCATGCCCCGCCTTCCTTGTAACGTCGATGTCTTTGACGATCTGCCCATGAACCTGAGTTACTTTCTTCCCTTTCTGCCGCTCGATAGTAATATCTTCTTTGATTCGCTCATGAACATGCCCCTCCTTACCTCCATGGTTCGGACTCCGCTTGCTATCCACCTCAATCTGTTCCCGCACCCGAACATAGGTTTGAGATTTCGCGTGATGAGCCGCCTGCGGCGTAAGTTGTAAATGAGCCAGCCCTGGCACTGCCTTTAGCAGTTCGTTAAATCGCAACGGTTTAAACATATATTTTTCTCTCTATAACATAAAAGTAGTATGCGCCCATAACTTTTCTATTCATAGTAAATTTCCAGGTGCGTCCATAATAAATTTCCAAAAGCCTTTTGTCAAGATAAAATCATGTATATTACGAAATGGCACATTTAAATACTTATTCCTTATCTCTCTACTCCTCTCGCTCAAGCCAATCTACCCGCTACGCATCCACTGATTTACCGAAAACTAGACTCTCTGCCCATAGATTAAAGTATCGATGTTTTGATAAACGTTGCGGGGCTGCCCAGTAACCAAAGATGTCGCAGAGATCACGTGAGAGAGCCTGGTTAATGGGCGAGCATAAAAAGATGTATAGAGGTGTCTCAAAATCATTCGTTTCTTGCGACAATAAAGACGTGCCTCATGTCTGATCATTGCATTTCTTTGTTCTTTACTCCATAGAAGAGCAACAGAACAATCCTCTCAGGCAGCTGATCATCTAATGGCTGACCTGTTGCATTCGCTCGAACCATGATTGGCCCAATCGCAGCTTCCATCAGCAATTGCGCATCGGCTTCCTCGGGAAGTTCACCACGGTCTTTGGCTCGCTGGATGATTGTGTCGGCCCTGCTGAATTCGATCCTCCAATAGGCTCGACGCACCTCTTCCAGTTCCGGTTGTGTATTGTGGGCCACGACAATCTGGTCAATGACTTTTCCCATGGGAGTCTGGATGCGCGTGATAATCCCACGGAGCAACTCCAGCAGGTCGGTTTGCAAGGTTCCGGTATCTGGCGTGGGCGTCTCGGAGACGCTGTAGTCTTGCAGCGCCTCTGCCACGATGGCCGCTTTGGTTCCCCACCGACGAAACAACGTGGCTTCGTTGACGCCAGCCTGAGAGGCAATGTCTTTCGTCGTCATCGCTTCATAGCCTCATTGGCTTAACAGATCGAGTGTGGCAGCAAGCACCGCCTGTCGCAGATGTGCACTCCTCTCCTTTGGTCGCGGCTTAGACTGAGGGGATGGATACACATCTCCCTGGTTTCTGTTCTTTTCGCTATTCTCCATAGTTCAGAATATATCACAGGTCGTATTACCAAAGCAAGTGTCACTTGCATTCTTCTAAGCCCTATGATATATTACCCATGCAAGTGACACTTGCTTTGGTTGGTCACTGACGACGTGTCCCGTAGATACAGAGAACCTGAACAGGATGTTTATGATGGTTTTTCTCTGTGCCGTAGACATCGACTCAGGCCAAACAACACGAAAAGACCCGGTTACCTCAACTATGAAAGGAAAAGAAATGCCACCTTCTTCATTAGAAAAAAGTGCTCTTATCATTGGCGCATCCCGTGGTCTTGGCTATGCTTTAGCTCAAGAATATCTCAATCGCGGCTGGCACGTTGTTGGTACGGTGCGAGGTTTGAACAAAACAAAGTTACATGCTCTGATGGACACCTCTGATGGACGGCTTGAAATCGAGACGGTCGACATCACCGTTCCTGAGCAGATTACTGGATTGCACGAGCGTCTCACATCGAGAAGGTTTGACCTGTTATTCATCAATGCGGGTGTTGGCAATCAGCCTGATGGAACAGTGGGGGAAGTGTCAACGGAAGAGTTTGTGCGCGTCATGATCACCAATGCTCTAAGTCCCATGCGTGTTATCGAGACCTTGCAAGATCTTGTCCCTTCGACAGGGACTATCGCTGTCATGTCCTCGGGATAAGGGAGTGTTGCTAATAATGTAAATGGAGGTCACGAAGTATACCGAGGAAGCAAGGCGGCGTTGAATACATTCATGCGCAGCTTCGCTGCCCGCCACACCGATGATCCACGAACGCTTGTGCTCATGGCCCCAGGCTGGGTACGTACCGATTTGGGCGGCCCTAAGGCGCGTTTAAGCATCGAGGAAAGTATCCCAAATGTGGTCAAAACCATCGATGCACAGAAAGGCAAGCCTGGTCTGCACTATCTCGATTACCTTGGTCGCACTGTGCCTTGGTGAGCGCTACAAACGATCAGATGAATGCAGAGGAGGCAACGTGGCATCGAGCCTGGAACGCGTTATCTTACTCTGCTTTACTCTTCTGAGCAAGATAGCACGTTCCAGGCTTTTGGTGAAAGAAGAAGAAAACAGATGAAGATTATTACGCTGGAAGAACACTTTGAAATAGCTGAAATCAAGAGGGCTGTTGCCAGGTTTCTCCCTGTTTCCCAGGAGCATTTCTATCACCCACCCACCGTGCAACTGGAAGATCTGGGAGCGAGTCGTCTGAAGGAGATGGATACGATGGGCGTTGATGTACAGGTCCTTTCTCATACAGCAGCAGGGATACCACTGATCCCGCCAGCAGAGGCGGTTGCGCTCACGCGAGCAATCAATGATCAACTCGCGGCGGCCATTCACGTCCATCCGGATCGCTTTGCCGGTTTGGCTACCTTGCCAACGCCTGATCCAGAGGCCGCTGCTGCAGAATTAGAGCGGTCAGTGAACACACTTGGTTTCAAAGGGGCGATGATTCATGGGCGGACCAATAATCGCTTTCTGGACGACCCTTCGTTTCGCCCTATTCTCGAAACGGCCGTCGCGCTTGATGTTCCCATCTACCTGCATCCTGCACCCCCACCCAAGGCCGTGTGGGATGTCTACTATGCAGGTTTTGATCCTGCCGTCAGCGGAAGCTTTGCCACCTTTGGATGGGGATGGCACCTGGACACAGGCATTCATGCACTGCGCATGATTCTAGGAGGAGTTTTTGATCGTTATCCCAGCTTACAACTCATACTCGGTCACTGGGGCGAAATGATTCCTTTCTATCTGGCTCGATTTGCCGAGGCGTTAACCCCGGCAACAAAACAATTGCAGCGGCCTGTTGCTGATTACTTTGTTCAGCAGATGCATGTAACACCCAGTGGGATGTTTACGCTTCCCCCCTTTATGCTGACCCTGCAAGTTCTGGGGGCTGACCGCATTCTGTATTCCGTTGATTATCCCTTTCAGGCAGGAGATCACGCCAAAATTTTTTTGGAGAATACCCCCATTAGTTCCGCTGACAAAGAAAAAATCGCTCACGGTAACGCCGAAAGACTGCTCAAACTTTCTACAACCACGAGTACTACCTGATGAAGCATCTGAGCCACTTCGTCAGGCCCGGCACCAGGTACCTCGAGACAGTAAGCTATACGGGCTACGAAAACCAGCTCGCGTTCGCCAACCCAGATGGGAGCATTGTGGTCGTTGTGCAGAACGACCTCTGTGAGGAGATGCTGGTGCGCCTGGTGATCGGTAACAGGATGATCGTGCCTACGCTCCCAGCAGACTCGTTCAATACCTTCGTCGTGCCGAAAGCCGTGCCGGCATCATAGCATAGCACCCATCCGCAATGATCAGTTATACTGGAAAAGCAAACACGCTCTCAAGAGAAAAGAGAAAAGAGGTCATATCTTATGGCTCTCCAGGCAGATCATCCTCGCCTGATCTCTCGCGTTGCCGTCCAACGTGGGCTGATCCTGAGTGCCATGCTCAGTACGGTTGAGATTAGGTACGGACTGGTGCGCTATCTTGCTCCCATGAATGCACCGCTCCAATATGAAGCCTATGGAGCGGTGGGTCTTGGGGTAATTAGTCTGGTCAGTGTGCTGGGAATCTGGAGTGCGTGTCCAAGCATTCCCTCTTCAAGTAGAGCGATCCAAAAAGGATTGACCAGAAAGAGCACGAAATTCAAAGCAAGCGAGCTTCATCAAAAGCGCGGGAGAACCGAAAGGTGGACCGATTTTGCGCTAAAGGGTGGCAATGTGCTCTGAATCATAGGAATCAACGTTTCGATGCCGGGAAAACCCGCTCCACATCCGGCTTCTTCCATCGATACTTTGT
>JACDAE010000110.1 GCA_013695595.1 Ktedonobacteraceae bacterium
CCAGAGTTGATTTGAACACGGGCACGCATATTCCCATTTGCGAGTTGTGCATGTACCTCTTTGAGGTGCGTAATACCTCTTTCAAGATCGGCATTGCGCTGCACAATCATATTTGCCTGTTCTTCCATACGTTGATTGGCCTGCGCCAGTTGTCCCAATACATAGGCCTGACGATCAGCAAGGCGATTATTTTCCATAATTGTAGCTATCTGACGTACAACTATCAGACCTACGATGATAAGCACAGAGAGGACCAGTACCGGTCGTTGCTGCATCCTGGCGGGATCGGAGGAAAAGATGTTTAAGCAAAGGACGAAAAAGAGGACTGCGACTAATGCATAAATAGCGAGATTGCGTAGTCCCAGGCGGCTCTGCATCGTATCTGTAACTGTGATATGTTTAGCTAGATCTTCTGCTACTGAAAGTGGAAAGAAGCGTCGCAAAGAGGCGGCTGCACCTACTAGTAGTAGTCCAAGGGGCCAACCTAGATCGACCCATGTACCATCAACATACGTACCAAGATTCTGTTGCACATTAAACAGAAAGTCTGAGATAGCGAAAACGCTCAGACCCAGCCCTAGTATCAGCAATCCATAACGGCGTGCCTTAACATTATCATATGCACCCTGAGCACGTAACAGGAGGAAGATAACGATGCTCAACAGAGCAATATCGCTTGTAGGATAGTAGAGGCCTAGCGTTTTTGCCAGCAGATTTTCACTTGAAGCTGTGGCTAACGAACCGAGGAGTAAGGCCCAACCAATTGCCAGGAGCGACCCCATCGCGATTAAACTATCAAGTATGATGAATGGCCGGTTATTCTCCTTGTTCAAGGATGGCTGGAGCAACAGACCAGCGAAAACCAGTATTGGTAAAGCTGAGTAACCAACATCGGCCAGCGAGGGAAACGGAGATTGGTGTAATGCCAGGACATAATAGCGCCAGAAACATTCGCCGATCCCCCACATGATAGCGCCCACTCCTATCAACGTCCACCCCAATTGTTCTTTACCCAGCCAGGGTTCCACAGGCTCTTCAGTGGAGCGGCGGGAAGAGCGAATTGCAAATAGTGTAATGCATCCACCGATAAACGCACCCGTCAACTGCGAAAATTGCCAGATGCCCCAACCCCCATGAAATAAAACAAGACAAGATAGCAGTATCCCCACTCCCACCGTGAAACCCAATAACCGATATAAGATCCGCATGGGATATCTCCTTGCACAAGAGCATATACATAGATACACAATCTGTAAGCTGTGCCGATATGACTTTCTTATAGGGTCATGGAAGGATAGAGGATTAGATGAAGTACATCATTGTACGCTTGATTTATAGCCAGAACATATTCCACTCTGTATCTGGCCTGCGCAGATCTCTGGTAGCCTTCCTTAATCGTGCTGCTTTTAAATAAATAATCAGGCCGCATCTGAACACTTCTATTCAAATTGGCACCGATAAATATCGTGCTATAAGCATATCATATAGTGAGGAAAAATAGACACTTCTGATTTATGACTAGAAAAAAGTACTAGACATATTGACATAAATTGCATTTGACTGGAATGGACTAATTAAACAGAAACGTTGCTATTTATCATCATTTTTTCAGGATCGATGCTATGTCTTGATGGCTTAATAAGATGGGCGACATATGATCCTGAGCACTATAAAGAACATTTTCCTGATGCAAGCATTTTCTTGCGCATGCTCAAAGCGTAGGTGTTTCTTTTTGTTAGAGTGAATACTTTTGATACGAAGCTACGAAATGGAGAAATTTGATGAGTTTTGCAAAAAGCGACACATTGCGTGTGCCTGGAGCAAGCCTTTACTACGAGACGCACTGCGATGATGCCCATCTTTTACTGAAGGAACTCTCGACTGAACCAGCGTATGTGTTTGGTAGCAGTGGGGGGGGGCGTTATTGGGCTTGACTTAGCCGCCCGCTACAAAGAGCAGGTAAATACATTGGTCGCGCACGAGCCACCATTACACCTGTTGCCCGAGGCCGAAGGACGCCATGGTAGTATCCGAGAGATTTATCGTCGTGAGGGTGTGGCTTCGGCCATGCAGAAGTTTATGTCACAGGTTGGTGTGAATTACGGTGATCTGGAGCCGGGTGTCCAACTATCTGACCAGAGGAATCGGCCTGTCCAGAACACGCTGTTCTTACTCGAGCATGAACTTGCCATGTATGACCGCTATCAACTCGATTTCGCCACACTCTCGAAAGCCTCGAACCAGACCCGGATCGTGATCGCTGCCGGACAGAGTGGACGAGAGTATCTCGGCTATCGCAATGCTGCCGCCGTGGCCGAGCGCCTTGAAACAACCGTCGTGGAGTTTCCCAGTCATCATGCGGGCTACATAACTCATCCAAAGGCATTCGCCGGGCGGTTACGTGACGTGCTTGGCGAAGAGTAGGAAGAGTAAGACCTGCGCCAGGTCGTTATGGGCGTCATTTATGTACTCATCTGAAAGATTTTCTCTTCTTTGTTGCCTGTGATTATCTATGCGGAGCATAATGATGCATGATAGTTACTTTAAG
The DNA here is from genome assembly GCA_013695595.1 of Ktedonobacteraceae bacterium. Lineage (GTDB taxonomy): Bacteria > Chloroflexota > Ktedonobacteria > Ktedonobacterales > Ktedonobacteraceae > JACDAE01. The sequence continues at coordinate 2,549 of JACDAE010000110.1, forward strand.
CACGGTATGAAGGGATATCATGCCTTGCCAGAAGAGGTATCATGTGTTGCTCATAAAGTGCTGGATGATCACGTTCTAACCAGCGCAGGGGAGTGAGCAAGGCTCGTGAAATCCCCAGTTTGAGTGCTAGCTCTAAGGAATGTGTGGCTTGAGCTGGATGCTGAGGTGCGTATGCCAGGGCGAGCCAGAAGGGGGCATCCCAAAGTTTGGGGTGCATATTCTGAGCATGTTCTAGTGTTGTGCGGGCCTGTTCGTGCTGTCCACGCAACCAGAAAGCAACGCCGCGACAGAGAAAAGCGAAGTAGCTTTGTGGATGAGTAGCAGCGGCATCTTCTATATAGTGTATGGTATGGTCATCTGGATCCTGTGTGAGGAGGGTGAGCCACGTACTCATCCAGTGTGAAAGGGTATCATCGGGTGCTAATTTCAGATTATGCGCGAAATCGGCGGCAGCATGCTCAAGATCTCCCAGATCGATATAGGTGCTACCACGGCGACCATAGGCGTTAGGATAAAGGGGATCGAGTTCGATCGCACGTGTGCAATCAGCCAGAGCCAGTTGATACTGATGCAGGCCAGAGTAGACGAGGCCGCGATGACTATAAGCCCATGCGTCGGTTGGATCAAGCTCAAGCGTACGATTAAGGTCGGTCAGAGCTTTGTCGAGCATATTCAGGTGACGGTAGATGCGACCACGTTGACCATAGCCCCAGACAAGAGAAGGCGGTCAGATTATCCTGATTGAAAGGGCGTGAGAAGAGTGATGCATCAAGAACCAGGCGGCGTTTGATATTTTCATTCTGTGGTATCCAGCGCAAGAAGTTCGCAACCACGTCGGTTGTGGGATCGACATCTGAGCGTGGATCAGAGGTAAGCAGGCTCAGGTAGAGCGGCAGGCCACGCGATAGTTGCCAGATGCTATCGATACGTGCGGTGGTGGTAATGCCGCGTTGCTCCAGGTGGGCCTGTGTTTCCTGAAATGTGAAGCTCGTGAGCGCAATAGAGTAGATAACCTTGTTATCGCGGTAAGGGAGCCAGAGTTTGGGATCATCCGGGAGAGAGCGACCTATCGGGATGCGGCCAGCAGTGAGAATGACGATGCTATTACTGATATCGGAAGTGAGGAAATAATCGAGTAGCCAGGGGGCAGCCTCAGTTGCCAGTTGCTCGAAGGTATCAAAAAGTAAAAGAATTCTATGGCGACGTTTTGTTCGTTCGCTTGTTGTTACAAAGCTTTCAGCAAGGCGATTGATTTCTGTTATAAATGCATTTGTAAGATCGCGGATAGGGTCTTCCAGACGCACAGAGACGAGACGGTTCTGTTTTGTATGGTAGCGGTCCAGAACTTGAGCGGTTGTCATTTTAAGGCCTTCGCGCAGGAGTGGCCCAACGATAGGAACACCCTCAACGGCAGCTACGGCGAAGTCGGGGGCTCGTTGAAGGACGGCATCTTGCATCGTTTCCTGTTCGTCCTGTTGCTTGCGGAGGGCTGCCTTATAATGAGTAATAGCGCGACTAAATTCTTGATGCATGTGCAACTGCGCGGTAAATTTCTCCATCATGCTGGCAGGTGTCGCCTGTCGTTCATCGACGATAGCGGCCAGGCAATATTCTTGAAAAGCTGGCGAGTTGACCATTTCGATGTAGCGATTGACGAGCGTTGATTTACCGACTCCTCCATCGCCATAGATAGAGATAATGTTATAGGCGGGATCATCGCGTTGGAGGATATGTTCTGTAAAGAAGGAGAGTTCATTGGCACGGCCAACAAAGATTTTATGGGAGTTATCGGGGGGTAAAGAACCTTTAGAGGTATTTTTTTTTGACGAAAGGCATGCAATACATCCCCCATTTCAAGCTGCTCCATGTTTAACTGTTCCGTTGTAATTCAGTATAACATAGTGTTATCATAATTGAAGGCTCTGTGATGAGAAAAGAAAGGACACCCTCTGTTAATGAATGAACAGTCTTCAGTAGCGCATCCCCTGACCCCCCGCCTTCCAAGTTTTTTCTACGGTGGGGATTACAACCCTGAACAATGGACAGCAACTTTTGGTGCCAATGAGGAAGAGATATGGCGTGAAGATATGCGTCTAATGCGTCTGGCGCATGTTAATGTTGCTACAGTAGGAGTTTTTAGTTGGGTTTCGTTGCAACCTGATGAAAATACGTTCACGTTTGAGTGGCTAGATCGTGTGATGGATCTGTTGGCAGAGAACCATATATTTGCCTGTCTTGCCACTGCTACAGCCGCGCAACCAGCGTGGTTATCGGCTGCCTATCCTGATGTGTTACCTGTTGATGAGCAGGGGGTACGCCATGGTCAAGGTGCACGGCAAAATTATTGTCCAACCAGTCCTGATTTCCGTCGCCTGAGCCAGAATCTGGCACGTAACCTGGCTCAACGTTATGGTAAACATCCAGCATTCTTACTGTGGCATGTAAGCAATGAATATTACGGTGGTGGTTGTTACTGTGACCGTTGTGCAAGTCGTTTTCAGGATTGGTTGCGAGCGCGTTATGGATCGCTAGAAGCAGTGAATCTACATTGGAATACGGCATTCTGGAGCCATACCTATACGGCATGGGAGCAGGTTGTGCCACCGGGACCGCGAACCGAGGTGAGTGTACAGGGGTTGACGTTGGACTATCGACGTTTTATATCCGATATGTACCTGGAGTGCTATCGCGGCGAGGCAGATATTTTGCATGAGGCGACACCAGATGTACCTGTAACGACAAACTTTATGGGTATTTACAGAAATATAGATTACTTCGCCTGGGCACCGTATATAGACTTTGCGTGCTGGGATTCGTATCCGACGCGGACAATGCCTCCTGCCGAGATAGCATTTGCCCATGATCTGACGCGAGGAGTAAGGCGCGGGCAATCCTGGTTATTGATGGAGCAGACGCCCAGTCAGACACAATGGAGGCCGTATAATCCCTTGAAGCGTCCAGGGGTTTTGCGCCAACACAGCTTCCAGGCGGTCGCACATGGAGCCGATGCGGTAATGTATTTCCAGTGGCGTCAATCGCGTGGATCATTTGAGATGTTTCATGGAGCGGTTGTAAGTCATGTGGGGCATGAGCACACACGTGTTTTTAATGATGTTGCCAAAATAGGTGCTGAACTGGCGGAGCTAGATAGTGGTATCCTGGGGACGCGGTTACCTGCACGTGTTGCGATGATCTTCAACTGGTCCAACTGGTGGAATGTTGAATTCAAGCCTGGACTCAGCAACGCACTCAATTACGTCGATGAGATACTCCTGTATTATCAAGCATTGTGGGACCGGAACATTGCCGTTGATGTCGTGCCATCCGATGCAGATCTGAGCGGATACGATCTGGTGATTGCGCCGCTGCTGAATATGGTAAGCGAAGAACCGGGAGCGTCTATTGAGAAATATGTTGAGCAGGGTGGAACGTTTGTGACCGGCTACTTCAGCGGTGTTGTCGATGAAGATACACGGGCATGGTTGGGAGGATATCCTGGTCCATTGCGCAAGGTTCTGGGCATCTGGGTCGAAGAGTTTGATGCATTGGATCCAGAGCAGGCAAACACCGTAGTCGTTGCGGAAGGGAGCAAGTTGCCATCCGGAGGCTACCGCTGTGACAGATGGTGTGATCTGGTGAATCTGGAGGGAGCGGTTGCTCTGGCTACCTACGGAGAAGATTTCTATGCTGGTCGTCCCGCTATCACAGAGCATACATTCGGCAAAGGAAGAGCCATCTATGTCGCAACTCATCTCGATAAGGGATTGGTGAGTGGGCTGGTAGGAAGCTTGCTGGATGAATTGAAGCTTGCTGGACCTTTGAGCGTACCGGCAGGTGTTGAGGTGACAAAGCGTGAAGGAAATGGGAAGAGCTATCTTTTCGTGCTCAATTATAATGATGACACCGTTCAGATAGCGTTACCACAGCCTATGGATGAACTGCTTAATGGAGGCGGAAGGGTGACAGAGTTGAAGTTACCCGCAAAAGGTGTTGCGGTATTGAGAGCGGTGTAATGGTGTGATGGCGTAGGGGCGTGTGCCTGCCCCTACGCTTTTTATGTGTAATGTGGAGGCGAGGCGATTGTCTGGCGTTGGAGCAGACTGGTCTGTAAGCGAATCAGTTCGGGTCGAGACTCACTATCCTCATTATCTTCGATCAGCGCAATCAATTTCTGCGCTCCTAATTCCCCCATATGCTGGATTGGCTGTTGGATCGTACTCAATTCCATAATTTCAGCGAGTTCGATACCATCGAAGCCAATCACCGAAAGTTCTGCAGGAACCGACAAGTGAAGAGATCTGGCAGCCTCCAATACACCAACTGCTTGCAGATCGCTGGTGGCGAAGATAGCCGTTGGGCGATCTGGGCGCGTCAGCAGTTGCAAGGCTGCTTCTCTCCCCCCAGAACGATTCCATTGAGCTGTGAGCACGAGATCCGGTTCATACTGTATACCTGCTTCGTCAAAGGCACGCTGCAGCCCAGCGAGGCGATCATTCGCCGGATTAAAACGGAAGTCGCTCTCAGGAATGCCATTAATAAAGCCAATACGGCGATGACCGTGCTCGATCAAACATTTAACAGCCTGATAGCCACCCTCAATGTTGTCCACTATCAGTGAAGTGAGCAAGGGATGATAGGCATCTACGAGCACTACAGGCATACCAGCACGTCTGAAACTGACAGCAGTAGCATCGTCGGGATAGAGGGAAATCACCAATAGGCCATCCACTTTACGCTGTTTGGGCAACTCGCGAAAATAAGCTTGACACTGGTCATCGGTCTGCACGTTGTACAGCATGAACTCATGTCCTGATCGCGTAGTCGCTATTTCCACGCCCTGTAAAACTTCATTAAAGAAAGGGCGCGTAAAGAATGGTACAATGATGCCAACGGAACCAGTACGCCTGGAAGTCATACTACGGGCGATAAGATTCGGGCTGTAGTCCAGTTCCTTAATGACATCCAGCACTCGTTGGCGGGTTGCTGGCTTCACACCCAGGTGTCCGTTGAGGACGCGTGAAACGGTTCCAACCGCGACTCGGGCGTGCCGCGCAACATCTTGAATTGTTGGAGCCTTCACGCGTTTCTGGCTATTCATATTATTTGAACCGGTTCCATTGTTCATATTGGTGTAAACATACCATATCCAGGGCCTATCTGTAAAGTCTCTTCTCTTATTCTTCTAGATAGGAACATAAGTTGGTTTTGTCAGAGTCAAGATAGCTGTATGGCTCATGCGATCTTCGGGTTTATAAAGGTGTATCAGTGCACACAATATGTAAAATTCTCTTTATCATCGCAACCTCAATGATTAAAAAACGAGAATAATTGCCTGAGAGTATGTGAAACGGGGTGTTTCCCCTTTACAAATGTATGCTTGTATGTTATATTTGAAGAAGCAAATTGAACCGGTTCCAAATTTTTACGTCACATTGTATCCAGGAAGGTTCAGCCTACACGTTGCTGTATCTCGTTGTTATTGTTGGCCTCTTTAGGTGAGATGTGACCTGATTTCTTCGTATTTACTAGAGAAGGTTCGCCCACTACCTGGACTTAAATCTTCTACGTCCTTTGACCAGTGCAGTTCATCATTATTTCCGAAGGAGAATGTAGACATGATCCCTGAACAGCGTGAAGCTCTTGACGAGCTGGTTGTCAAAATGCGTGCCGGGCGCATGGGCCGTCGCACGTTCCTCGAACGTGCAGTTGCGATTGGTTTGACTAGTACTGTGGCCGGTTCATTGCTTGAAGCCTGTGGTAGTAGTAGTAGCGGTGGTGGCAGTGGTCCGACAACCGTTGTCTGGCAGACTGAAAATGATACTTCAGGAACGTATTCGGCGATTGTAAACAATTACAACAAGACCAACAAAGATAACGTCCATGTTGTCTGGCACAACGGCCCATCTGATACCTCTACTCTAATCACCCTTTACGATAATACGTTGCGGGCGCGGAGTGCGACGTTCGATGTGTTCAATATAGATGTTGTCTGGCCAGCTCAGTTCTCCTCTAACGGCTGGACTCTGGATCTCTCTAGCAAGTGGCCTGCAAGCGACCGTGCGAATTATCTTCCAGGTCCAATTAAGTCCTGTACATATAATGGTGCGGTCGTAGCTGCACCGATGCGTACAGACCTGGGCGTCCTCTACTACCGCAAAGACCTTATCTCAACCCCGCCAACCACCTTCGCTGAATTGACAAC
>JACDAE010000137.1 GCA_013695595.1 Ktedonobacteraceae bacterium
CTGTTCGATGCGATCATCAAAGAGAACGGCCGGCTGCGCGATATTGCAGTACCAGCCCTTGCGCTCGCCCCCGGCACTGGCGATATCGAAGATGTTAAACCAGCGGTCGGCGTAATAGTACTCTATAAATCGGTCGCCCACCTGGAAATCAGTATAGCCCAGGTCTCTAGCAGGAAACGTCCAGTAAGCTCGAATGACCACCATCCGTGGTGAGCGTTCGATAATCTCTCCCTGGTAGTGGACCCTGGCCTCACCGAGTGCGTTCTGTTTGACAACTGTAATCATGAATTCCGTGTGGCTAACCATACCATAGTGTGATCTGCACACTATACCACTGTATAGTGTACCTCACATCGACCTAATATGCAATGTTGGTTTTTTGCGGGCTTGTGAAGAGCACTGTGGATATTCGTCGTCGAGGCAGAAAGACCTATCTAGAAATTACCTTAGGAGCGAAAGACGCTCCAAAACTGACTAGCAGTGAAGATCTGGCGACATTGCTCTATGGTGTGCATCTGGCAATGGTGCTCTTCTGGCTGATCGATGAGAGCCAGCGAGCCTGGAGATCGCGCCTCTTCCTGGCCTTTTTATGCGATCTGTTGAAGATGGTCCAGCCTCTCCTCTGGCTGCCGCCTGTCTCGTATATGTTAGCCCGGCTGGCCGCTATTCTTGGTCCATTACTTGGCGATGACAGGCACACCTCAGTTGCGACCCAGGAGTGAGATGAAGGAAGCAATTGCACATCGTCTACTACGAAAATCTCGTCAAAAGTAGGATCTTTTGCGCTCAGAAAGCAGGAAAAAGCGTATGTCACCATTCTCTCCTGATGGATCGAACAAACGAATTGCTCACGTTTTCTCGCCTCTTCTCGTCAGTATGATCATCCTGGCCTCGGAGGTAGCCGCCATCTGCTCACTCAACTTCTCTCCTATACGTGGGATGTTTGGATTTGAGCAAGGCTGGCAGTCCTGGCTGCCTTTCCTGATTGTAGCCCCGCTGGCTGGTTTGCTCGCGGGTCTACCTGGTTGGCAACGCTACGTTATTCAGGCTGAGCGTGTGACCATTCAACGCGGGATTCTCGTTGGCTGCCTGGTTAGCATAGTTGCTCATCCTATCATGTGGACAGGAATAACGTTATTTGGGTTTCTTTGGGATATTTTTACTCTGCAGTTCACCGGCGCGGCGCTTGTAAATGTTGGGGGCCTGCTGACTCTCATTGCTGCTAGTCTGATCTATACTGGTTGGATTACGACCATCGTGGGTGGTATTGCAGGTGCGCTGCTGATCTGCCTCCAGCGTGCTTTGACGCAGTATGAAGAGTCGCCAGATAAGGATGTGTGATAATGGCCTTCGTGAATGGAAATATTTTGCGTGGTGTGGCATTGGTGTTCCATAAGGGCCTATCTGACCTGCATACGAAAAATACAATCTGAAGGCATAGTACCAGAACGTGATACGCAAGCCGCTCGCAGGTTGAAAGCCTCTAGCGACGAGAAAGCTTCCTGACGAGAGCCGCAATGGGCACACCAATGAGCGCACCAATGAATATGATAAGCGTCCCCCCGATCCAAATCGCCACGAGAAGATTCACATCGCTGGTAATTGGGCCATGGTAATATTGAGCGCAATTATCTGGGGCGGGGAGCGTGCCATCGGCGCATGCAGCACGCAGCATATCCGAATGCTCCGCTGAAGGGAGCATATAGGCGCACCAACCAGTTAAGAAGAGCCATCCTGTCAGCAACGCGAGGGAGAGGCGATACCAATAGCGTTCGCCAACAAGCAACGTATTCACGAAGCCCGTGCCAAAGAGCACCAGCACCAACACATCAAAGCCCCAGGACTGACCAAAGAAATTCCAGAAGCCGGCGAGCCACCCGAGAAGGAATGCAGCGAGCATCCGCAGAGGGGCCGCGAGGAAACGGAGAAAACGCTTGCCACCCAGCAGCCAACGAGCGTATTGTGCTGTCATAATAGTTTTCCCTCTGTTGCTTTCTGTTGCATGCAATGAAGATAGTAGTATGAATTGCCTACATCCTATTTGAATAAGGACGTTTCTGTTCCCAGAAAAGTCACGGCATGGTCTCACAGTGTTGGCAGAAGGGGTGATGAGGAAAAGAGAGCAGATTGGCAAACAGGAAAGCCGCCGACAGCCCTTCAGGAGATACCCTTGACAGCCACAATAACAATATGCTACTATCGATATAGCAATTAGTTATTTATAGAAGTAAGTAAGCTGCTTATTACGACAGTAGGGTTTGTAAAGAGATCTGAACAGCAGAGTTATAGCCCAAAGGTAGTGGGTGTAGCCATGATCGCGTCTTCTTTCTGTAATGAATGCGGAGCTGCTCTTCCTGCGCACGCGGCAGTTTGTGTCGTGTGTGGTTACCCAGTTGATGCCTCCTTGCCTGCGGCAGGCTTAGTGAAAGCGCCTTTTCTGCCCTCCCAAAATGCCACTATTGGAACATTACCCCGCAATTTCTTGCTTGCTCAGCGCTATCGCATCATCGGTTTGATTGGTCAAGGTGGCTTTGCTCATGTCTACAAGGCGAAGGATACCGCGCATAGAAACCGGTTGGTCGCCATCAAGCAGATCAGCTTGCGTGGACTTAGTGCGCGGGAGATGATCGAGGCAACCGATACCTATAATCGCGAGATTATGTACCTTTCTCAGCTCAGGCATAAGAGCCTTCCTCGCATCTACGCGCATTTTACTGATGCTGATCACTGGTACATTGTGATGGAGTACATTCGGGGAGAGACGCTCGAAGACCGCCTCAATTCGACTCCTGAGGGGCATTTGTCCGTCCGCCAGGTGCTTGTCATCGGCCACTCACTGTGTAAGGTGCTCAACTATCTGCACGATCAGAAACAATCCATTATCTTCCGCGATCTTAAACCAGCGAATATTATGATCACGCGCAAAGATCGTATCTATCTCATCGACTTTGGCATTGCCCGCCATTACCGGCCTCAGCAGCGCAAAGATACGACTCCCCTTGGCTCTCCAGGGCTCTCTGGTTTCTGGGGAGCGTGTCTATTATCTGCATCCTTGTTGGTTTGTACCTGGGGATCAGGCGGATGCTGCGCGTCCGGGCCACGCAACGATCGACTCAACAGCCTATACAGGGG
>JACDAE010000148.1 GCA_013695595.1 Ktedonobacteraceae bacterium
GCCCTGTACGATTGATTGCAATCCCATCGGTTCTAGGGATTTGGGTGGATAGGTAAAATGAAATGGTTACCGTGAGCGCTGAGGGCGACTTCGCTGCTCACGATAACCATTCTTTCGTTAAAAGAAAAGAGCAGCACCACCAACTTCATGGCAGTGCTGCTCTTTTCTTACAAATTGAACAATTTAAATCTTAAAGCCTCGTTACACGTTAGAGTGCAGCAAGGATCTGGTTAAGTAGGCCAACAAGACCCGCTAGAGGTGTACCACCATTCAATAAACCTGCAACACTACAAAGCAAGTTTCCTAATAGGGCTCCGGGTTGAGCAGTAATGTTCAATATCACCTGATTTAGATCAACCACCAGACCTAACAGATTGAGGTGGAGAGGTCCCAGATTAAGGTTCAAAACATTGCATACTAATCCTGGTACAGCACCTGTAACAGGTAAAGCCGCTGGCACAGTGATTGCTTGAGGGGCAATCGCATTACTGGTGACGCCACTAGAAGCCTTCTTCAGTGTGCCAGTTATTGTTCCAACAGCTAAAAGCTTGCCTTGTCGAGCGACAAACTTCTTCACTGTAAAGATACCACTGAATGTGTCTCCATTTGAAGCCTTACCACTCACAGGTGCTGTAAGGGTGTGATGTGTCGCCTCTACCTGGGTGGAGGCAGCAGAAGCACTCAATGGACTCAACAGGAGTACACCTAAAAGTACACCTAGGATCGTTCCTGCTACATAGCCTAATCTTTTCATTGTTTCATCCTTCCTTGCATGACATAAACTAACTTTCAACTGATAGAGAGTTTTAAGACTCTTACTATCAAGTACCCTCTTACCACGAATCATAAGAACCACTCGTATACAAAAATGCATTTTAGAGAATCATTTGTTCTTTGTATTATTATAAATATAAATATCCACCCAAATAACAAATGATCAGGTAAAACAGCACTAATATATTACCGTAATTATTGTTTTACCTGATTCTTAATCATTTTATATTAAAAAATATTCTAATTACATTTAAAATAAAGGGAACTTAAGTCCGCATACTATTGACTTAAGAGTTTGAAGAGTTTTTGGAGGTGAGTATTGCCCTATAGGGATGATTCCTCCCTCGAAAAAATACGTGAGCACGTAAAAAGTCAGAAAAGCTGGCGTATTAACCCTCTGCTTACAAAGTAAAGAGAAAAATGAAGCTGAAGTTATTTCAATGTTAAGATGATGTAAAACTTGTTTCTATGAACACCTGTTACAAAGAATATGTGTTACAATAAAGATGGAAGGAAAATGTTCCCCATTTTTGTCTGTGTCAAGGTATAAGGGCCTGATTGATCGGATCGCACCCATGCATAAGCCCATATGACACTTGACTCGTTAGTAAGAAGGAGCTTGCTCTATGGCATGGGCAGTAACAATAGCTGCATTTCTCGCGTCGGCGGTAGAGTTTGTCGAAGCGTTCACGATCGTGCTCGTCGTTGGCATCACGATCAACTGGCGCAGTGCGATGATCGGTGCATTGGCGGCGGCTGTAACGCTGGCTGTTATTGTCGCCATCTTTGGCACGGCAATCGTACGCTACGTTCCCATCGATATTCTACGCCTGGTGGTTGGCTTTATCCTGATCCTTTTCGGCCTGAAGTGGCTTAAGAAGGCCATTCTGCGTTATAGCGGACTTAAAGCGTTGCATGATGAGGAAGCAATTTTTGAGGAGAATATGGCGGCAATGAAGGCACGCGGAGAAGACATCTCGCAGATTCAACCAACCGCCGTTGCCCTTTCCTATAAATCGGTTCTCCTTGAAGGGTTAGAGGTAGCCTTTATCGTCATCACCTTCGGTAGTAATAGCACATCTACGGGTGGGATCGGTGGGATCGCCTCAGCCGCTATCGGCGCAATTATCGCTGGTATCCTCGTGATCCTGCTTGGAGCGCTTGTACGTGCCCCCCTGACACGAGTACCTGAAAATACACTCAAGTTTGTGGTGGGGATTATGCTTACATCCTTTGGCACTTTCTGGATGGTCGAAGGCTTTAACGTTTCCTGGCCCTTTGCTGATGCGTTCATCCCTATCCTCGCCGCCATCTACTTGCTCGCTTCGTTCGCATTTGTGATGTGGCTAAGAAGCCGCTCAAGCGTGGTCGCGAAGAGTAAAAGCATCGCAGGATAAGACGAGAGAAAGGTGCATGATCGATGAAAGCTATTAAAGCGGTCTATAATTTCATTGTAGGGGATATGGTTATTCTGGTTGGTATTGTGCTGGTGCTCCTGTTGCTCATACTGATCAATAATGTTGCAGCACTGACGGCCATTCGAGCTTATTCTGGTGCCATCGTGGTCGTCGTTACCCTCCTTGTGCTGGGTATAACTCTCAGCAGGGAGTTGAGAGGAAGAGAAAAGGCGTAGCAGATTGGTTTAATGGGGGCAGCGGGCTTGTGAACCGCGCCCCTACACCAGCGTTGGGCTGGATGGATCGTGGGACGTTGTTGGGTTACCCTTTGTGTTGATTGGTGCGCTCAGTGCGCCGTGGATGAAGTTGTTTTTTCTCCGGCACGAGCGGAGTGGTCTGCGACTCATCCTCTTCTTGCTTGAGAAAGACCTTTTCTTCAAACTCTTCAAGCATTTTTGCACACCGCTCAATGCTTTGTCTGGCTATATCACGCTGAGCGGCTCCGAACCAATCTCGTTCGACGACGCGATCATACCAGCGACGAATCTTGTCCAGCTCTTGCCCAATCTCTTCAGCTTCAGCATAGGTAAAGTTCAGGCGAAACGTTTCAAACTCGATCTCTTTACTAAAATTGATATCACAATTTTCGATAATCTCATCATATTGCAGGTTGCTCTGCGCGATAAAACCATCGATAATCTTCGCCTCTTCTTCTTGAGGAAGCTCACTAAGAGGCAAAAGATGGTAATTCCCCCCCTGCTCTGTGATCCGTTCGGTAATTTTTTGCAGGATCGCAAGCAACGTGTCCAGCTCTGGCAGAATACAGACGCTCTGTTGCAGGTAGAGCGCCCCCATTTTCTTCAGCTCACGCCACACGCCCACACGAGCGCCCGACGGCTGGCTTGGTACCTGGTAAATCAAAAGCACATAGCGGTGAAGGTCCATATTTAATTACCCTTTCAACCAACCAGCAACCTCCGGCGCGAAATACGTGATTACCATATCCGCACCTGCACGCCTGATCCCGGTGAGCACCTCCATTACGATGCGCCGCTCGTCGATCCAGCCGTTCTGCGCGGCAGCCTTGATCATTGAATACTCGCCGCTCACGTTGTATGCAGCGATCGGCAGGTTACAGGCATCGCGGACCTGGCGAATGACATCCAGGTAGGCCATGGCTGGCTTGACCATTACGATATCGGCACCTTCAGCGATATCCAACTCAACCTCACGCAACGCCTCACGGACATTGGCAGGGTCCATCTGGTAGGAACGCCGATCGCCAAACTGCGGCGTTGAACCTGCTGCTTCACGGAAGGGTCCATAGAAACCGGAGGCGTATTTGGCGGAATAGGCCATGATGGGGGCCTGATTAAAGCCCTGCTCGTCGAGAAGGGAACGAATCGCTCCGACACGTCCATCCATCATGTCCGATGGCGCAACGATATCAGCGCCAGCTTCGACGTGCGAGAGGGCCATCTGCCCCAACAACTGGAGCGATGCGTCGTTCTGAACGGTGCCGTTGTGGATAACTCCGCAATGGCCGTGGCTGGTGTACTCGCACAGGCACACATCAGTAATCACCTGCATATCAGGGACCTCGGCTTTAATACGCCTGATCGCCTGCTGGATAATCCCCTGCTCGGCATAGGCCTGCGATCCCACTTCGTCCTTGTCGTTGGGGATGCCGAAGAGCAGGACGGCGGGAATGCCCAGGTTGGCGATCCGCTCCACTTCTCGTCCCAGATGCTCAAGGGGCCAGTTCATAATTCCTGGCATAGAAGAAATTTCGCGTGGTTCGTTGATGCCTTCTGCCACGAAAAGGGGATAGATCAGTTGATCTGTGTGCAACCGCGTCTCGCGCACGAGGCCACGGAGTTTATCGTTCTGGCGCGTACGACGTAAACGTACGGTTGGAAAATTTGTCATTGTTTTAAGACCTCGCTGGCGGCTTTGACCGTTTCCGCAAGCATAGCATCATCTAATGCAAGGGAGATGAAACAGGACTCGAACTGAGACGGCGGCAGATACACACCACGCGCTAACATCTGCCAGAAGTAGCGGGCGAAACGGGCGGTATCCGAGCGTTTTGCAATCGTGTAGTTGGTGACTGGCTCATTATGGAAGTATAGGCAGAACATGGCTCCGATCCGCACCACTTGCGCGTCGATGTGGCTATCATGCACAGCCCTGCTCAGACCATCGGCAAGCACCTGGCTTTTATGCTCAAGTTGTTCGTACTGCCCAGGCTTGCGCAATTCGGTCACGGTGGCGATACCCGCCGCCATGGCTAGCGGATTACCGGAGAGCGTGCCCGCCTGATACATAGTGCCAACCGGGGCGACCATTTGCATAATATCGCGCCTGCCGCCGTATGCTCCGACCGGGAGGCCACCACCGATGATCTTGCCAAAGCAGGTCAGATCAGGCGTGATGCCAACTCGCTCCTGCATACCGCCAAGCGCAACACGGAAACCAGTCATGACCTCATCAAAGATCAAAAGTGCGCCGTAGTGCTGCGTCAATTCACGCAGCTTCTCCAGGAAACCGGGCTGAGGGAGCACAAGGCCCATATTTGCGGCGACTGGCTCAACGATGATCGCGGCAATCTGGTCGGGATAAGTACGGAAAAGTTGCTCAACGGCGGCGCTATCGTTGAATTCGGCGATGAGCGTGTTGGCCGTTGCCTGAGCTGGAACGCCTGGGCTATCGGGCAGGCCCATTGTAGCAACGCCTGAACCAGCCTGAACCAACAACATATCAGCGTGCCCATGGTAACAACCACTGAACTTGATAATCTTATCTCTACCGGTGAAAGCTCGTGCCAGGCGCAATGCACTCATCGTCGCCTCGGTCCCCGAATTGACGAAGCGGATCATCTCGATGGATGGAACACTTGCGATGACCAGCTTCGCCAACGCGCTTTCGGCCTGCGTTGGTGCGCCAAAACTGAAGCCACGCTTGCTCGCCTCCACCACCGCAGCAAGCACCGATGGATAGGTATGGCCCAGGATCATTGGTCCCCAGGACTGGACATAATCGAGGTAACGGTTGCCATCAACATCGTGCAGATAGGGACCCTGCGCCGCTTCGATAAACACAGGATCGCCGCCCACGCCACGAAAGGCACGTACAGGACTGTTTACACCGCCCGGTAGGAGCGTCTGGGCCTCCGCGAACAGTTCGTGCGAACGCGAAAGGGTGAGATCATTGCCCACATACGATTGACTACTCATATATTATGCCCCGATCGATTCCAGAATGTCCTCGATTGACTGGAAGATGCATGTAAACATCGGTGTATCGCGTAATGTATACATGCTGGCCTCGGTGCTACGCAACTCTTGCACGAGGTCGAGGAAATCGGCGATCTCGTCCGTTTCAAAGGCGACCACAAATTCCTGATCGTCCAGGCCGTAAGAATAGGTTGTATTGAGCGAGACATTAGGATAGGTCAGACCGACACGAATATGCTCATTCATCATGCGCTTGCGATCTTCCATCGGTAAAGCATACCAGGCACGCGTCTTCACAAATGGATAGACGAAGAGGTATTTCCTATCGGTGGGCGTGATGACGAGGCGCGGATCATGAGCGCCACGCGCATTTTTCCCAACATACACGGAACGCTTGGTCATGGAGAGAAACGACTGAGACTCACGTAGATAGGGTCCCATAGCGCTGCGGCGAATCTCGCTACTCAAAGTGCGCAGTTCTTCGACATCATAGGCGGCCTGCCAGACCATGAAATCGCAATCGGAACGCACTCCATAGAGGCCATAAGTGCGTAACAGTGCATCTTCGCCATAGGATGCGAAGATCTGGTGCAATTGCTCTTTACCACGCTCACGCACATCGGCGGGCAACAATTGCCATTGTGCATCAAGCTTGTAAAAGGTGAAACGGACCAACTGGCGCGGCTGCTTTGGTTTTGGTTGCGCGGGTGCGGGCGTTGGAGTCGGTTGCGTTATATCGTATTGAGTGGCTATACTTTGCTCTGTCATTTATTTTCCTCGTGTTGAATTAGCGCTTTTACAAGACCTTCAATCGTGAACTCTTTCGCTTCCAGATCCACACGCAGACCGAGTTCACGCGCCGTCTGTGCAGTAATCGGACCAATACAGGCAAGAGTTGGATAGGCAAGCAACGTTTCTTGCTTCAAGAACGCGTCATCCTGCATGGCACTCTGCAGCCAGATACTAAAATTACGTATGGTAGAGGAGCTAGTAAAAGTTAAAATATCCAATTGATGTTGACGCAACATATCCAGGATCGCATGCCCACTCTCATCATCGCGCATGACAGTGTGCGTATAATATGCTGCAACCTCATCTACCTGTGCACCGACCTGTTGCAACGAGGTGACCAGGACTTTGCGTGCTTCAGCAGCTCGTGCTAACAGAATACGCTGTCCCGCAAGCGGGTTGCCACGCTTCTCGGCATCTTCGATCAAAGCAGCCGCAACACCTTCTGCAATGTACTCTTCTGGAACAAGGTCAGTAGCTATATTATAACTCGCCAGAGCTGCCGCTGTGGCCGGGCCAATCGCCGCCACACGCACATTCTGGAGTGCTCCCGGATCGTAGCCGAGGGTACGCAAACGTTCACAACAGATCGTCACACCGTTGGCACTGGTAAAGACCAGCCAGTCATAAAACGGCGCTGAAGCCTCATGTGGTTCGTACAGTCGTCTCAATGCAGCATCCAGCACGTGCCAATCTTGAGGTGGCACAATGCGAATAGTAGGAAACTCGATAGGTGTAGCCCCTAGCTTCCTTAACTGCTCGCTTAAAACGCTGGCCTGGGCGCGTGTACGCGTCACCAGGACGCGTTTGCCCTGCAAGGGTAGTGCGGCGGTACGCGGCTTAAACACGCTGGCCCTCCTGCTCTCTAGTGCTATCAATGGCTGATATGATCTCGTTAGCTCCCTGTGCAAGAGCCTCCTCCGCCATAGTAACACCGAGATGCTCGGCACATTCGATACTGGTAGCGGGCGTCCAGGGCATCTGCTGCATGACATTGATACGCTGTTGGCCGTCCAGGCTGGTGACCAGGCCACGCAACGTCAGCATACCATCAACCATCTCACCATAGGCGGCAACAGGCAGATAGCAACCAGCACCCAAACGGCGCATAAACATCCGTTCCGCACCTGTAGCAGCCTGAACGGCTGGATCATGCAGAGGAGCGAGCAGTTCACGCCATTCCGGCTCGTCGCGTATCTCTAATCCCAGTGCACCCTGCCCAGGCGCAGGTAGAAACAGGTCAACGGGGAAGTAGGCCAGACGACCTGCCAGGCGCTCTTGCAGATCCATACGATGCAGGCCTGCGGCGGCCAGGAGAATACCATCATAGTTGCCCAACTCTAATTTGCGCAGACGCGTATCTACATTGCCACGCAACGGCAAGATATCAGCATCCGGACTGAGCCAGCGGACCTGGGCGGTACGACGCAAACTACAGGTTCCAATACGCAGAGGCTGAGTAAGTGAGGCATCTGGTGTAACAGGAAACAGGCCAGCAGGCGAGATCCGGAAGGGCACATTGGAGATGAAGGCATCACGCACATCTTCACGTGGACCGGTCACGACCAGGCGCATTCCATCTGGCTGGGCGGTAGGCAGGTCTTTCAGGCTATGCACAGCAAGATCAATTCGCCGCTCGGCGAGTGCACGCTCGATCTCGGTCACGAAGACACCATCCCCACCAATGCTCGTCAGGGGCAGATCGGTGATACGGTCGCCTGTTGTACGTATCTGCTCTATTGTTATTTCAAGATTGGGCCAATGCTGATGTAGGCGCTGAATTATCCAATGGCTTTGGATCATTGCCAGCTTGCTTGCTCGTGTGCCGAGAATTATGCGTTTCTTCATCTTTTTTTTCCAGATTAAAAAGATAGCGCGTAGCTTCGGCATAGATATGACCCTGACCGGAAGCGGCGGCATCTTTGAGTTTTAAAGTAGGAGTATGTAATAATTTATTCATGAGTCGCGTGGTCAATTCCTGTACAGCAGCGACCTCTCGTTCAGAAAGAGAATGAGATAGTTGCCGTAACGTACGAGCCAATTCCTGCTGCCGCAAGAGATCGGCATGCTGGCGCAGTTCGCTAATCGTATCAACGACACTTAGCGAAGCCAACCAGCGTTGAAAGGATGCTGCCTCTTCAGCGATGATTAAGCGTACGTGTTCAACCTCCTGCATGCGTAGAGAAATGCCACGCTCAACCTCGGTCTGTAGATCATCTAAATTATAGAGATGGATAGTGGGAAGTTGAGCAACAGCGGGTTCGATATCGCGTGGGAGAGCGATATCAATCAATAAAAGAGAACGACCTGCACGCTGCGCCACGACGCGTTGCATCAATTCTAGCGTGATGATGGCACGTGATGCCGTGGTCGAACTGATGACGACATCAGCATCGATCAGAGCATCGGCAAGGTCCGTAAAGGGACGATGCGTTGCACCGAGAGATTGCGCAAGGTCTACCGCATGTGCCAACGTGCGATTAATAATGACAAGCTGTTCAGCACCGTTGGAGCGCATATTCTTCGCAGCCAACTCGCTCATCTGGCCGGAACCAACCAGCAAAACATGAGCATCGTGAATTGAGGGAAACAAATGACGAGCCAGTTGCACCGCGACGTGACTGACCGAAGCCGCATTGCGACTGATCGCGGTCTCGCTACGAGTGCGTTTTCCAGCAACCACTGCATTGCGAAAGAGTGCAGATAAAATAGGGCCACAATAGCCACCCGCCTGGGCAATTTCAAGTGCCTCTACGACCTGCCCCTGAATTTGCGGTTCACCTGGTACCAAAGAATAGAGCCCAGAAGCCACCCCAAAGAGGTGCTCAACTGCCTGATCGTCGACAAGAGTATAACAATGCCCGGCGAGTTCACTCTGTTCCACATCTCGCTGCTCACCTAACACCCGTAGTAACTCTGCGCGCCCCTGGTTTTCATCCGCGCACATCGCATAAAATTCTATCCGGTTGCAGGTAGAAAGCAAAACACATTCCTGTGTTACTTCCCTGGCAAGAGCAAGGAGGGCTGGAATTTGACGGGCTGAACAGGCGAGACGTTCACGCAACGCGATGGATGCCGTAGTATGATCCGCACCGACAACGACAATATGCATGCAAACCTCATAAATCTCAAAATTTTCAGTCACCTATATAGATTTTAGCGTTTTTTTCCTTTTCGTCAAGCCCTCTATGCCCCATATTGTAGAGAACTTCACCCTATTTTTTTCATCAGGGGTTTACCTGAGTCTTTTTTACCTTTCCATATACACGTTTCCATGGGATTACCTGAGTCTTTTTTCTCATTTCCATATACCCATTTCAACGGAAATACCTCTAAACTAGATGCATTAGTAGAAGAAATGACTACTCCATGTGAACCATTACGGTTCTCATCCGTTAACTATACAAAGACCTAAATTTGTTGTTTATTCTGAAGGAACAGGCAACGGGGTTCACATAAAAATTATTTCAGAATGACTCTGAAGCACAATAATAGTAGTCTCGTACTGTATAGACGCTGAGAACTCTGATTTTTTTGAGAAAAGGTAATATATTTCATGTATCGCTGTCCCAGATGCAATGTTGAACTTTCACCGGATGCACGTTATTGTCCGCGCTGCGGCTTTAATCAGACGAATGCCAGAATGCAAAAAGTGGCTTCCCAACAGGCTGCTCGCAGCAATACTCCGATCACGCCGACTCCAGCCATGCCAGCGCCATCGATAAATCCAGACCCGCCAATCGTGCTCCCCCCCACGTCGCCGACACCGCCAGCGCCATCACTGCGTCCGTCACAGCCTACCATAACGCCACGTCCTACACCCGATAAGCCAGCGTCCGTTCCACCATCTTCTCCCTCGCTGGGGATTCGGAAACAGATGTCACCGGCACCAGAGGAGAATATACCGCAACAAGAGAATAAAGAGGTTGTTTCTCCCAACTCGCTGCGCCCGGTCAGGACAAACACTCCACCCATGCCCGGAAAAATGACCCCCCCACCACCTTCCAGGCAAGGAGTATCTCAACCAGGACGGCCTGCTCCAATACCAACCAATCTAACAGCTCTTGCCTCCGAGGAACTGGCTAACCAGATGGCGTCTCCGGCGCAAGAACGCCCGGCAGGTGCAAATGTAGATGATAAACAATTATCTACAGAAGAGGCGAATGCGCCGAGATTTTCATTGACGAAACGTTATATGTCTGAGCAAGAGACAAAACATCAACCTACATTTCCAGTCAATAATACACCAGCCGCGCCTAAAAATATGTCTCCCGCCAGGCAAATGCCGAATGAGACAATGCTTCAACATCCTGATATGCCACGAGGAGCTGGAGCCGTTCCCACAATGCCGCCACCTCAGCTTTCACCAATCTTCGATCCCTTCACGGGTGAGGGTGCAGAAAGTCGTATCGCCACGAGCAAAGCCGCTGAACACTGGCGTCAAAGCTGGCGTGACCGCCAACACGATGAAGCTGGACCTGCAGTGGGTATCACACGTGGACAGGCCGATGTTCCAGAGCCGCTCATGGCAATGCAACAGAGTATCGCTCGTATGCGGGCCATTATTATCCCGAAAAATACGAGCAATACAGGGAAAAACTTTGGCTTCTGGGTTACCCTTATCCTATTGCTCTGCATCATCGGCGGCCTGTGCGCCTATATCATCTCGACCTATGCTCCTTCTGCACAACTTGCAGCACAAATATCCAGTACCGGAGGTGCCTCACCCACTTTGGTAATCCGGGGAGCACATACAAGTACTATCAAAGCCGGGCAAGCACTCAATGTACACGGGACATATTTTGGACAAAACCATGCAATCACGTTCATTCTCGATACAACACCGCTTTCTGCCAGCCCGGTTCAAAGCAATGACAAAGGCGCATTCGATGCCTCGCTTACCATTCCCGCAACATGGCTGACCGGTAACTACGCACTGCAAGCACTGGATAATAAAAGCGGCTTGCATGCGTTTCTGGATCTTCAGATTCTTCCTGGCACACAGGTGATGAGCAACAAAACACCTCTCGTGCTCACGATGGATGATCAACCCCTTCCAACAACGGGGCTGAAGTTCCAGACGGTAATGGGCAACAATGCGCTAACATCCCAACGTATCACGATCACGAATACCGGAAATGCACCTGTCCAATGGAATGCCTCTGCACAGGCGAACAATAACTTGAACTGGCTGATTATCAATGATGGGAAAACAGGAGGCACGCTCGCTGCCCTGGGCAGCGATAGCATTGATATCAGCGTAAATTCTCTTGGACTCACCAGCAGCACCAAACCGTACCTGGGCAGTTTCATTTTGACGATAGACCAGACTCAGGCTATCGTTCCCGTCTCATTAACGGTACAAAATACCTCGCTTGAAGTGGTGCTTAATCCTAATCCTGTCATCGCCTATCTCAAAGGGAACGGGGTCTGTCAGCCTGTCACACTCACGTTGATCAACCTCAGTAACCAGGTTGTCACATGGAATGCCAATCCCTACGATGCGGATAAGCCTCACATCCATCTCGATAATCAGACAAGCGACCAGGGAACACTCGATCCCTCTGGATTGCCCAATGATACAAAGGCGATACAAATCACCTGCATAGGTGCACAGGTAGGCGAAAAATTGTATCATATCAGCGTGTACTATAATGGCATTCCAGTCAATGTACCTGTCACTGTGAGGTTTGCATAATATATGACCAGGGAAATGGGAGAATAGACTTATGCCTATTGATCCGCGCCTGATCGCTGTTTTCTGTCTGGTTTTCATTGTCCTGGGCGTCTTTAGCATCGTGAACGGACGTAAACGCTTGCTAGAGGCATGGGCACAGGGACAGAAAATAGCCTGGTACAGGCATATCAGTATCTTGACCGGGATAGAATATATCCTGCTGGCGCTTACCTTTTTGACAAGTATCAGTATTAATGCAGGCTGGCTACCGAAAAGCTGGACGGCATTCCTGATCCCTTTTTACCTGATTATGCTTCTTGCATCACTGGCTCTGGCCTGTATTGTGATCTATCAGGTATTTCGCTCGCCACGCCGCGCCCGGCCAGCAACTCAAACGGCCAATACGAATGCTACGGTGAGTGCGGGGAGGGTCATTGAAGCACCTGAACAGGAAATGACCGAAGAGGAACGCATAGTTCACGCACGTAAACGCCGCGAACGCCGCCAGAAGGCTGCTGAGGCCAGACGTAGACGAGCCGGTAAGGCGTAGGGCGTTTACATCCCTTCCAGCGTTAATTGCAGCTCGTTTAACCCATTATGGGCATCAAAATGCGCCTGTATCTCGGTAATACGACAGCTCTCATTCTGTCCACTACCGGCAGGCGCAGCACTATCAATCAGCGTAATACCATCCAACAATTGCAGAGATGGATTGAGCGGCACCATCACCGTATGTCTCACCTGCGTTCGCATCTCCTGTGCCAGCAGGAAGGCCGCTTTCTGGGCACATTGTACGGCACTGGTGAGTTTTGGATCAACATGATAGAGCAAACGCTCAAGTCCTGACAGATGCAAATGAACATCATCAAAGGCTTCAGCAGCTACCAACGAACCAGCCAGTCCACTTACTGGTAGCTTGCCGCTGACAATAATATGGTTTGCATGCTGATCAGTCCTTCCAAAAGTAACCGTTTCAATCTCTGGCTGGTAGCTCCACACAGACGGGTCGCTACTGGACAGTTCACGAAATTGCAGCGTCTCATTCTGATCCAGAAAGTATGAAAGGCCATAGGTTGTGCATAATTCATCCAGAGCGTGACGATACGACTGGCCCGCCTGAAGGACAAACGATGACACGCTCTGGCTCATCTGCGTTGTTGTGGGCAGAACGACAGCGAATAGACCAGCCAGCGCACACATCTCAGTTACCAGGTATCCTAACGTCCGATTGGTATATGTGCTCTGATAACGGGCAAGCAGATCAAGATTGCGCGACAGATCGCGTGCCGTCAACACCAACTGATGCTCTTGTGGAGAGCGCACAAAACGTATCTGCTCCAGATGGAAAACGCCAACCGTCATCACATATGCGGAACCAGTTTTATACCCCTCGCTCACTATCAATGACGCATTGAGGCCGATTGGCTGATAAGAAGAGGTTGTTACCAGCGCATTGTACACACCATGGGCATTATCAAGCACAACTTCAAGACGCGATGGTTGTCCCACCCGCTCTTGACGCCGATAGGACAACACCGCATTGGAGACATCAAGGTACTGAGTCGCGTTGCTATTCTGAAACATAGGGGCGCTATAAATGGCTGGCAACGCGGCCAGATAGTAACGTGCACCCGCCGTCCCAGTGTTCGGCACAGGAAGTTTCAGAGCAACAACTCCATATGTGCACGTTATATCATGAATAATCAATCCCTGAGACCAGTGAATCAGGTCGGAGGACTGGCGCAGGCGAGGATAGCTGTACAATGTGCCCGTAAGCGTGCCAGCATCGGATTCAACACAGGTGAGCGTATAGAGGCCATCTGCGAACGAGAGATGGGGAGCGCTCCGTCCAATAGCATTGCTTGTCGCCGCTACAATCGTGACGCCACTGCTCCACACATTTCCAGCGGGGTTAAAGGTAGAGGAAGTCAGGCCATAGCCATCGGAAGAGACGATCGTATAGATCATTCCGTTCCAGACTACGGCGAGGCCGACACCATAGGCAAGCGGGGCCAGAGTCCAGGTATTCAAGGCGGACCACGTACCAGCGGAATAAAAAGAGCAGCCTGCTGCATCTCCACCCAAAACATCATACAGAAAAAACACATCGTTATTGCCAGCACTCGCGATCCCTTTGAGCAACGCGCCCCCAGGAGGGGTCAACACGCTGACGGGGCCGCTCCATGAGACGCCATCGTTTGTAGATGTCCAGACCCAAAGATTATTCCCACCTGTACCGCGTTGTGCAAAGGCACGCAAGCTGCCAGCGGAATTAGAGACAGCGCAGCCGCCATCCTGGAACATGAGGCCGGTTGAGCCAGGCAACGTTGTCCATATTGACCACTGCGTTGCTTGTGTAGGATCCGTGATACGTTGCACCTGAAAATTGGAGACAAAACCGGAGCCGCCACGGGTGACCTGAACTCGAATAATGCTGGTATCATTGGCGATACAACCATCATTCCAGGCATCCGTGCCTCCCGTCTGGTAAGGGGCATAATGGATTACATGATCTTCAATAGTTATAGTGAGAGCTGGACTGCGCGTCACTGAGCTGAGGGCACTGAGAAGTGAGCCAGTGAGGGTACGAACCATGAGTGGGGAGCCTTTCTTGAATGGAGAACGGGCAGGAAAATGAACCGAGGAAATGGCCTATGCTTGTTTTCAATAAGTGTAGCTGGTATTGAAAGGATTTACAAGGTAATGACCAGGAACAGCAGTGAACTTCAATTCCGAGACAAACTGGGAGGCATAGTTAACGATTTTGTATAATAGGTAATGTAAAATGAAAGGTACTACCTTGCATAGGTACGCTCTCAACCCAGACTTTTCCTCCATGAAGTTCGATGAGCCGACGCACAATTGCCAATCCTAACCCGGTTCCATGGATAAACTGAGTTTTCTTGGAATGAATACGATTATAGGGAGTAAATATCTGTTCGATATTTTCTGTTGGAATACCAATCCCTGCATCCTTTACACTTACACGAAGAGTGTTTCCCTCGATGACGTTTCGTAGAGATATCTCACCTCCATTCGGAGAATATTTGATTGCATTAGACAACAAATTCATCAAGACCTGAGTCATTTTATCGGGATCTAGCCAGAGGTCTGGCAGTTTCTCATCAAGCTCTAGCAAGAGTACATGAAAAGGTGAGACTGTGCTCATACGTTCTGCTATGCTTTTCAGCAGAGCATTAAAATCAATCATCTCACGCTGTAATACCAGTCGGCCTGATTGCATTTTTTCCAGGTCCAGCAAATCATCAATCATACGATGAAGCCGTACAGCATCTGTGTAGATGTCCCTGGCAAAATCTTTGACTTCTTCGGCACTGAACTCCGCTTCCTGTAAGACTTCGCTAAAGCCTTCAATGGTAGTGAGTGTAGTCCGAAATTCATGACTGACCATACTCACGAACTGCCTTTGATATTCGTTTGTCTGCATAAGTAGTTCTTCAGCCTGTTTCTGTTCCTCAATATCTGTAGCAGTGCCATACCAATGAAGAATGGTTCCATGAGCATCTTTGTGTGGAAAAGCATGCGCAAGAAACCACCGATAGGTACCATCGGTAACATTTTTGACGCGATATTCAAATTTATGGGTCATTCCAGTACGTGCCGACTCTTGTAGCAAAGCGACACAACGCTCCTGATCATCAGGATGAATAATACTCATCCATCCATTGTTCTGTGTTTGCTCAAGAGTTAACCCGGTATACTCAAACCAGGGACGGCTGAAAAACTCAGCCGTCCCATCTAATCTGATCACCCAGATAAAATGCGGTAAGGCATCAACAAGCTCACGGAAATCAAGCTCATCTTCAACAAAGCCTACAGGGGAGGAGATACCTTGTGCTGTTCTTTTCCCTTCTGGCTTCTCATCTTGACCCATTATTCTTTCTTTTCAGGAACATAATTTGCTTCTTTGGTTCCAGTATAGGCCATCTTACAAGCATCTCTGCTGCTGTCCCTCGGCAGAAAAACGATGGTTCTATAGAGTTTGCCTGCTCGCGGAAAAATCCTTGGTGCGACCACCGATCTGGAGCCACGCAGCCTCCACACATTGCTTCAGGAGCAAGACATTCGTAAGGGGTCCAACCCCCCCAGGCGTGGGTGTGAGGGCGCTCGCAACCTCGCTGACCGATGCAAAATCCACATCGCCAACGATGCCACCTTCTGGCTTTGCATTAATCCCCACGTCGATCACCAGCGCACCTGGACGTACCATATCGGCTGTGACCATGTTGGGGCGACCAACGGCTGCAATTAATACATCGGCCTGCTTCGTGAAAAATGGCAGATTAAAGGTGCGCGAATGGCAGATGGTGACCGTAGCGTTTTTTTGCAAGAGCATCATGGAGAGTGGCTTGCCTACTACATTGCTGCGCCCCAGGATCACGACTCGCTTCCCCGCCAATGATGGATGTGTGCGTTCCAGAATTTCCATCACCGCAGCGGCAGTAGATGGCAGAAAGCTAGGCAGACCAAGAAAGAGGTTGCCGGCACTATGTGGACTGATACCATCGATATCCTTCTCCATCGCAATAGTATCGGCAACCATTTTCTGCGAGAGGTGTGGCGGCAAGGGCATCTGTACGATGATGCCCTGAGTTGCAGAATCGCTATTCAGGTGCAGCAAAAGAGCGTGTAGCTCATCAGTCGACGCCGTTACTGGAAGGGCTTCTAAGCGAGCTTGCACGCCGATATCGGAGGCAATACGTAAAATAGCTTTGGTATAGACACCGGAAGCCGCATCCCCCTCAACGCGCACGATCACCAGGCCAGGGGCCTGCCCTTGTGCCTCTGTATAACGCCGAATATCTTCGCGCAATTCCGCACGAATCTCCATCCCCAACGCACGTCCATCGATAATTGTTGCAGTCAAGCTCGCTCTCCCACTGTATTGACAACTTGCTGGCTATAAGCCGCGATTGTATCTAATGCTATACTCAGACGATTGCTTAATATGTTCACTAGCTCCAGGTCTTTCATCGCACGCAGATTGGTGCGTACCATCCATGAAGCTCCTGTGCCTGCACTTGAGACCAGTGCAGCAGCGGTCGCGATATCACTCAGCACATTTGCGTTGCCAATCTCCGCAATGCGTAGACAATAGTGTACCAGTTCGGCGGCACACTCAGCCATCTCTAGAGGAACCAGAGCCGCATTAGCGAGTTGGTCCTGAATAGCTCCCGTACGTGCAGCTTTCTCCTCAGAAGTTGTGCGCGGCAATTTGAAAGTCGCAGAGAGCCGCCCATACGCCTCTATATCTTCCTGGATTAATTGTTGGAAGCGTGCCCGTAAGCGTTCGGTATTCTGAACAATTGCTTCGATCTCTGGCTGGACGGATGCATATGCGTCCTTGCCCAATGTGAGGCGTGCAACCATGCTGGCGAGTCCGGCTCCCATGGCTCCGCTAAGGGCCGCAGCGGAACCCCCGCCGGGGGTTGGCTGAGATGAGGCCAGCTCATCAAGATAGGTCTGCAACGGTTTATCTAAATACATTATGTTCTCTTTCTATGGATGAGATGGTAGCGATCTATACTATTCTAACATTGATGGGGTAGCGCGTCGAGAGGAGATGCTCTGCGATACGCTCTCGCTTGTATGATATAATAAGCAACAAGAAGGGAATTTGTAGCGTTTCTTTTTCACCATGTTCAAAAGGGACGAAAGAAATGGAATCAGGCCAAATCTTTTTTGCAGGAGCACCGCTTCCCCATACCCTCTTCAAGGATCGCTACCTCATCATAAGCAAGATTGGTGCTGGCGGCTTCGGTTCGGTCTACAAAGCAATAGACACCCAGGACAGCGATCGCCTGGTTGCCATCAAAGAAGTGAGTCTACAAGGCCTTCATCCCCAGGTAATGCTCGAAGCCACCAATACCTTCCAACGTGAGGTCAGCCTCTTATCCCTATTGGATCACACCAATCTACCACATCTATATGCATACTTTCAAGATCCTGAGCGCTGGTACCTGGTGATGGATTTCATAGAAGGCGAGACACTTGAGGAATACCAGAGCAATTTACCGAGCAAGCGTTTGCAACTAAGCGAAACACTTGATATCGGGCTACAACTTTGCACGGTTCTGGAGTATCTGCATACCCAACACCCGCCGATCATTTTTCGTGATCTTAAACCGGCCAATATCATGCGCACATCTACGGGAAAACTTTACCTGATCGATTTTGGCATCGCTCGTTACTTTAAGCATGGGCAGGTCAAAGATACGATCGCACTTGGTTCACCCGGCTATGCAGCACCGGAACAGTACGGCAAAGCACAAACGACTCCACAGGCCGATATATATAGCCTGGGAGCCGTTTTGCATCAATTACTTACGGCACGAGATCCTTCAGAGACACCCTTCCGCTTTCTACCGCTGCGACCTAAAAGCGCTCAAAGCGCCTCCGATCCTGGATCGCTTACCACGAGCATGGTAGATGTGTTGATAGACAAACTCGAAACACTTATCACCAGCATGCTTGCTATGGATATAAGCAGCAGACCGCTCGATATAGCGCCAGTACGACACGAATTGCATGCGATAAGCGTCCTCTGGTCTGACATTTGTAAAGGGTACTGGAGACCAAAACTGGGATATTCCCATACAGCACACAAAGCATAAATGTGCTGTATGGGAAACTGTTAGCTGACGGCATTCGCAAATGATTCGATACGAGCACGCAAGTCGGCGGGGCTAAATGGCTTGATAAGATACCCAATTGCACCATGCCGATAGCCTTCTTCCATTTCTGTACGTTGAGCAAAAGCCGTTACAAAGATAATAGGGATATGGGCCAGTTCTGGACGTGCTTTTACGGCATCGGCAAGTTGAAAGCCATCACAATTCGGCATAGAGACATCGGTAAAGATGAGATCTGGTCGCTCGCGTTCAATGAGCGCCAGCCCCTCAATGCCATCTGAGGCCATGTAGAC
>JACDAE010000158.1 GCA_013695595.1 Ktedonobacteraceae bacterium
TCCTTGTACCCCAGCCACATGAAACGGATTGAGAAGATTCTTCAAGGGTTTTCTATACAGAAATTAAAGCAGTTGTTTTAACATTCATAAAATGGTGTTAAAACAACTGCTTTTTTTAATAGCTCAATTATTGGATCAGTCCTTTTGATGTTGCTAACAAGACCTCCCCTATACCTCTCTATCTATGACTCTTTCAAATAACCTTGCATATACTATCTCATACCGAATTCTGAAGCCAGGAAAGAGTGGCTGATTTCGTGCTCTCCAATCTCACTACTCCAAATTTGCCTCGCTTCAATAGGCTTTGCATAGACTTTGTATATACTTATACGAGCGATTCTCTGCCATGTACAAATCGGTGAGCATGCACACCTTATTTTCTGCACACCCTATGTTATACTTCTGTGTATAGTTTGCATAACGATGTAGATAATAGAAAGGGTTACAGATCATGGTTGCACTTGTAATTCAGGAGTCAAAAGCGCTCATTGAGAATGAAGATACTATCAATAATTCTAGCACTGAAGTAGTCGCTCAACCAGAAGTTTTATCAGAGCTAGAAGATGAACAGGAAAACCTTGAACAACTCGTTATGCGTGCATTGCAAGGCGATCAGCAGGCGTTCAGCGATATTGTCGATCAATATAGTACCCTTATGCTGCGTACAGCATCCATGATCGTCGGTGATCGCGATATTGCCGAAGATGTCGTGCAGGATGCATTCATTCAAGCATGGCATCACCTTGCAGATTTACGTAAAGCTGGTGCGCTCCGTCCCTGGCTTATGCGTATTGTTGTCAATCAATGTATTAGCTTTAAGCGCCGCCTGGCACGTTCTACCGCTTTTGTACGGCAGGCACTATCTGAACAAGAAACGGACCTCGTTGCACAGATCGCAGACGACTATAAAGGACTCATGGAACGCGATTGGGATCTTGCACATGCTATCGAGAACCTGCCTATAAAGCAGCGCGTTGCAATAGTTCTCCATTACTATAATGGCATGACGCTTCCAGAAATGGCTGACACACTTCATATTTCAGAGAACACATTGAAAAAACGTATTCAAGCGGCACTGACAAACCTGCGCCGTATATTAGGAACGTCTTCTTTTTATGCATGCTGATTCGCGCTTTTGTCTTTATGGAAGCAGATGGTATTCTTCCAATACTTGAGTACATCTTCAACCATCTCAACTTCACAGCGTACTTGAAAGATAGCATGTTGGGTAACGGTATGAAAATGTGAGACAAGCTCCTGATCGAGCGACTTACAGGTTGCCAATGTCAGTACCCCACGCTCAGCCCCTACGGGTACACAACGATGACGAAGGGCCAGGTCGTAGGGGAATAGATATAGCAGGCGTTGAGCAGGATAAGAACTAAGAAAAGCAAGGTAGGGTAATTCATTTTGATCAGATTTCCATGGCATAACTGATACAGGTTTGTATATTGCTTCACACTCCTCTACCACAACAAATAAATGCTCTACTTGCAAACGTTGCATCAAAGCAACTGCCGTACCATCATAGATAATCTGTAGCTCAAATTCCACATCAGCCAGTAATGTATAGATACGCCTCGCAACTGCCTGTGCTCCCTCTGGCAACGTAGCAGGTAACAGGACAAGACAATTCGTTCCATGCAAAAGAACACTGTCACTCTTTCTTATGGAACGTCTAATACGTCGTGTAGCACGATGAAGAGCGAGGCACGACCGCTGCGACGCCTGAATATAGACCAGTGCTAGCTGACCATCCTCTACTAGTTCCAGGGAATACCCAATTGCCCGTTCCACTTTTCCACCTCCACATGAACTGCTAAAACAGGAAAGTCACATTATGTGTAACAATATTTGCTCTTTCAGCTCAAAAATAGATATTCTTTTTATTTTAATACCAGTAGATAAACATAGTATTGCCTACCTACCCTCAGGATACATGCTTCATGCATATATTTTCGCTAGTTTTCTGGTTGTAATCAGGTTAAAAGTTCAAGATGCAGGTAAAGAAAATATATATATTGATCGTTTTCAACCCTTAATGGTTTAAAGAAAATTTTTACATACTCACAACTTATTTACTACCTTTACTATCACAATACTATGTTACTCTTTCTCTAACAATCATATCTTCTTAATAAACTGGAGATTGAGGTCAGGAACCCCACGCCTTTCTTTCCTCCCCATGCCTCAAAGGGCAGGGATATCCAGAAAGGATAAGAGATGACAATTCAACAATCACGACCTATCGATTATACGAACCAGGACTCTGACATACATGCTGAAGATATTTGCCCTGTTGCACTTTTACGCTTTAGCATCATTCTTTGTACATATAATCGTCGCAATATGGTGCTTTCAACTCTTGCCAGCTTGCGTCGTCAAACCCTTTCTTACACGCTTTTTGAGGTGATTGTTGTCGATAATGGTTCGAGTGATAGTACGTTACAGGCCGTACGCTCCTATGTCAATGCTGGTGCTGCTCAGCGCAGGCAACCAGAAGATACCTGGCAGGTACAATGTTTGACAGAGCCTCATAATGGTCTCGCTCACGCACGCAACAAGGGTTTACAGGCTGCTAAAGGCGAGATTGCTGTTTTTCTCGATGATGATACGTTGCTTGAACCTTCTTTTCTTGCCCAGTTGCTTGATACATATGAGACAACAGGGGCCGATGCGGTCGGAGGTCGCGTTGAATTGCAATGGGATGCCCCTCGACCTCACTGGCTTTATGACGATCTCCTGGAAATGCTGGGACGTTTTGCGCCCTTCTATATACGAATACCCCTTCCAGAAACATTGAATTTTAGTAGTTGCAACTTTTCTGTAAAAACGGCGGTTCTACGTACTATTGGTTCCTTCTCTCCCTTCTTGAGCAAGCGACTTCACGTCCCTACACAGGCAGAATGTGCGGATCTCTGCCACCGCTTACGCAGTTATGGATATTCTTTGTGGTACGAACCAGATGCAGTTATATTACATCGTGTTCCCGCTGCGCGGATTCAGCGTGCTTTCTTCCAAGGTCGCGCCTACTGGCGAGGGCGCTCCATAGCAATGCTACACTATGTCAATACTCCCCAGAGTAGAAGCGGTATCCACATGATGACATTTCCCGTCTTATGGGCGCTCCTGCGGGAATTCTACGAAATTTTAGAGTTGGCATTGCTTCACCGCCCCCTTCTCTTTTTATCTAGCCAACCCCCTCAAGAACAATTACGAGCCGCACTAACGCAAGCAGAAATTTGGGGACATCTGTGCCAACAACTCCAATTTATTGAACATGCACCTGCGTTGCTTAATACTCCCTCAGTACTCTTCGTGCGTCCCCGCAACAAGGATATATTCCTTCTAGAACAAGGGCTTTTGCAACATGGTACGCGCTGTGCCGTGAGCAACGCCTCTATTCCCCTCGCATGGCTCTGGCGACATCGTACCTACCGCGCACAACCAATCGGCATTATACATCTCTATCAGGCAGGCGCATTTCATCTCAATTTCTGGCAACGACAACGCTTCTGGTTTCTGCTCCGACTAGCTCAGCATCTGGGTATTCGTATCATTACGACTGATACAGGTGGTTGGTGGCACAATGTTCGCAGTCTACGCTTTCTGCTCCATCGCACCTTTGAACGAAGATTATTCTATTGCAGCGATATCGTACTGACCCACGCCCGCCAGATCGCACACCTCTATCCTGATAGTAAGTTACGTGACCGCGTTCACTTTCTTATACATCCTGGCTATCGCGGCTACTCTCCTCCTGCCATTGCTCGCGAACAGGCTCATCAGGAGTTAGGCGTTCCATCAAAAGCTTCCTACGTTTATCTCTGCCTCGCATATCTTCATTCAGAATATGAATTGGTCCATCTGATTGATGCCTTTACAGATGCAAAAGAACAGCAGCAACGTAAAAAAGAGACATCCTCACGTAAGAGGCTTCAATTATTACTCGTTGGTTCTCCCAAAGACAGAAAGATAGCGCACCACATACTAGAACGTGCTGCTATGGACTCCGCAATTCATCTCTTCCTGGAATTTACTGAACAGGATCTCCCCTTATTTATGGGTGCCTCAGATGCCGTTGTTTTTCCTCATTTCGCTATTCCGGCAGTGGGAATGCTGGAAATGGTCCTTCTCTCTCTCTCCTATGAACGCATCGTCGTCGTGCCCGATCTACCACGCTTCCAAGGAGTACTTCCCCCTCATGCCAGTATCTTCTACAACCCTGACAGTCGGGCAGGACTTGTTCAAGCATTAGTAAAAGCTCAATCTCCTCGCTCCCATCTACGCGAAAAAGATTTACGTGCACTAGATGTCTCGCCGGGATGGCAGCACCATAGTGAACGCTTGCTCGATATTTATAGAATGTTACTCAGCCAACAATAAATAAAATTATTGCATTCTAGCTACATCAAGGGTATATGTATTTATATAGAAATTTATACTTATTTTTAATTCATTCTCCATCACATTGAGTGTATTTATTATTGTTCCATTTTGCTACCTCATACGTTACTATATAAAACTCTCTTGTGTATTTTAAGAAAAGGATGTAAACAATTAAACATGCAGAATCGATTAAAATCGTCGTTTGATTTGATGCAAATGTACCAGACAATAGGGACGCGTCGCCTCGTACGCTTTGGAGTAACAATGGGTATAGCCCTGGCCGGCCAGATTCTCGTTACCATTTCTCTCGGCACCCTTTCGTGGATGCAACAGCACGTATTTATGATGGTTCTTATAGAATTGGTCTGGTGGCCGCCCTTCTTTTGTATTCTCTATTTTTCTTTTATTGGAGTCGTAAAATTGGTAGAACAAGGATCACACACATATAAACAATTACGTAACCAATTGGAGACTGTATATCAGGATTACGAACAACGCTGCTCAACGTATGAACAGCGTTTACAAGAACAAGATATAAAATTGAATCGTCTATCCCTTATGAATCACAAAAGGATGCATATGACACGATTGGAACCACTCTATCCTGGTAATAAGAAATAGATGGCTCCTCATATTTTTTAACCTTCATTCAGGTAAGCAGACCACAACGATGTGATCTTCACTACTCTGATACTATGCTTTCCGCCATAGCCTCAAGGCCAGAGATATCGTCCAGATCAAGCCATTGCAACATTACACGCTGTACACCTGCCGAAGAGAGATGGTCCAATTGCGCTTTAATCTCAGGTGCAGTTCCTACTAAAATGCCGGCAGATTGTAGGGCTTCGGCTGTCTTTCCACTGGATTGCAATTTATGTTGCACCTCTTGCTCATCGCGTCCAAAAACGACCTTGGTCATGAGCGAACGCCGCACATCGCGAGGATGACGCCCTTCCTTCTCTAATAGTTGATCAAGATGTGTATTAAGTGTTACAAACTTACTGACTGGCACAAAGGCAACATTCCATTCATTGGCATAACGAGCTGCAAAGGGCAGAATTGATTTGCCACCCCCAATCACTATTGGTGGACCACCTGCCCTTTGTGGACGAGGCATCAGCGTCGCTTCCTGTAAATGATAGTATGTCCCATTGAAGGTTACAGGCTCATCGCTATGCAACAAATGTGTTACCACATCCAGTGCCTCCTGAAAACGGGCTTTCCGTTGAGGAATATCTAGCAGGTCAAAACCATAATGGGTATGCTCACGCTCCTGCCAACCAGCACCTAACCCTAATTGCAGGCGTCCATTCGACAGATCATCTATCGCAGTAGCCACCTTTGCTGTCCATACTGGGTGGCGAAAAGAGACTGGCGAAACCAGCGGACCAAACTCTATCCGCTTCGTATTACTCGCCAGCCAGGTCAGTGAAACCCAGAGCTCAAGCGCATCCAGATCAGGTGCCTGGGGATTGGTAAAATGGTCGGAACGGTAGAGCCCTACAAAACCAAGCTCCTCAACTGCGAGAACGATACGCTTCCAACGTTCCCAATTCAATCCATTCTGACCCTCTATCATCAATGCTATTTCCATAAATACGGCTCCTTCTATCGCGTGCCTTTTTACAGATCGACCCACTCATTATATGAGACAGTAGCAAACATGGAAAGAAAGGGCTTCGCCAGTTCAAAGCTCTGATTGTCGCACTTCTACCTCTTCAAGCGTCCTTTTCTAAAAGGATAGATTACGAGCAGCAAATTCGCACTCTTATGAGCATACATCCTGAGCTATTATTTTACTCGTCGTGTTCCAGATGATATAACCCTTTTGAAAGGTCTGTCGCTGATAATTGCCTGTTCCGAGTTGAGTATCTTTATATGTAGCCAGAGCAGAGGTAGGATATCCGTGACAACCTGTCGCCGCATGGTCGATATTTGAATATTGCGTCCATACACTTCCAAAGACCTCATAGGCTGTAGTTGTTTTATCTGCCAGCATGATTTCACCTTGCATAGCAGGATCACCGCCAAAGTCCTGCACCTGCCCATTTCCTACGTGATGAACTCCTGCACCTGCCCCGATGTCACGCGGTAGGCCGAGGACATCCTCACCCCCATTTGCGTTAAAAGCAGTCTTAATAGCACCAGTCGTCTTTGCATCCGCACCTTTTCCAACCCAATCACGATCATAGGTGCCATTCGTCCAATCAGGGATATAGCACGTTGCGCAAGCAACATAACTATCACTTGTATCGGTAAAGTCTGACTGAGGTGGCAAAAGGTTACTTCCCAGGGAAGGTTGATAATTATCGGTCATACTTTGTGGATGAGCGGCATAGTACCAGACATACTCTTCGTAGATTGAGCGAAATGGAGCACCTGGATACCAATGACCGTACACTGACGATGCGACATCATTAGGATTGTTGCCATACGATCCATTATAGCTCCAAACGGCAAAGAACCAATGATTTGCTTTATAAGGGTCGTTCGTCGCGCTTTTAGATGTAATACCTGCTGTCGTATTCCATGAACTGATCAACG
This sequence comes from Ktedonobacteraceae bacterium, assembly GCA_013695595.1. Classification (GTDB taxonomy): domain Bacteria; phylum Chloroflexota; class Ktedonobacteria; order Ktedonobacterales; family Ktedonobacteraceae; genus JACDAE01. The sequence goes on from JACDAE010000158.1 coordinate 6,934, forward strand.
ATTGCGCTCCCGTTCCAATATTGTAGCTCTGGCTATTCTGGATCTTGTTCGCATCGCTCCGACAATTTCCCGCGCTCTCACATTGAGGTGGCATAGCCCAGGTCTGCTGATATTCGCCCCAGCCTCCATCAAAGCTCTTAATAGGTGAGCCGATTGCTTCATTGAGAACGTTATAATCACTGGTATTGAAGTGATGCCAGTTAGATTCGGTAAAGGCCACACCATGCAAAATGGCTGCGGAGACGTGTGGCTCTCCAACCGGGCCATTTGGACACGTCGCATAGCACATTTTAGGTAATCCAGGTCCACCTGAAAGATTGTTCCCATGTACCTCAAGCATCCACTCGTCCTGTTGCTTAGGGTCAGCATTGCGGCCTAGATCAGGCTTCACCACACTAGTTGGAGTAGCCAATAAAGCTGCAAGCTGATGTGGAGATACTGCACTCAATTGCTGTACAGGAATATGTCTTGTCCAAAAAGCTTGCACAACCTGTCCACCTGGAGGCAATGTCATTTGCTGAACTGCGCCCGTCTTCTTATCTTGCAGGAGTAACGCCTCCTGGGATGGAACATTCGAGATATCCTGAGCCGCCAGATCTGTGCGTACACTTATGACACGTGCCATCACCTGCACTCCCTTGTCAGCAGATGTGCTTAGCATCTTTACAGGTGTGCTGGTATCAAATGTATTGAAGGGTTCCACAATCTGCGTGACTGGCCCCCCGCTGAAGCTGATATGCACGGTCATATACTGTAACGGATGCCAACTCTGCACGCGTTCACACTCCACCGAATTTCCATCGCTACCCATACCTAATACGTTACCGGGCAATATGTCTTGCGGAAGCGTCATGATGATATGGAGATCCGCACTCTTTTGTATATGTTTCGTCATAGTAAGCACACGCACCAGGGCAAGCGGTTTTCCAGGACGTGCGAGCGTAAGAATGAGAGCCCCATTACGATCAACACCAATCATCCGTAAAGAGTTCGCATCTTCCACCAGGTGCAGTAGTACACTATCATGCCCCTGCAAATCGACGCGATGAATTTCATCATATCCATTATTGACAGGCACATTGTTCCTGGCAACACTCTGCTTACTCCCCTTGAGCTGTGAACCCTGGGTTCCCGATATGAGCACACTACGCGTCGCACCGGTATGATAATAGAGTTCCTGGTTACTATGGGACCAGACGGGTTGATCAGCTATAGCCGCTCCCGAAGGCAAAAGCACGGACTGAGCGCCATTCTCGGTGGAAATGATGTTGAGAGTTCCACCATTGAATGTGTTACGCAATGGCTTCAATAGAGCGACATAACGTCCATCATCAGAAGGAAAAAGTAATGGTGTTGCAGGTGAAGAGTTCCGCGCAATGGCCGCAATAGGAACAGTCATGCTTTGATCGGCTGACGATGCACGATAAATTACCAGCGGCCCATTTGGCTGCTGGTGACTGCTAAATGCGACGGTATAAACAAGATCATATGCATGAGCCTGCCATTTACCCTTTACTATAAGCGGTTGCCCATGAACAGCCTTCTCCGCATGAGCTGGCACATCAATAGACGGAAAGTGAGCAAATCCAGAGAACAACAAAATCGTGAGCAATACAATCGGAATAAAAACTATTCTTTTCATTATTGGGCCTCCTGAAACTATTATTGACAGGTGGCCCAATCTATACATTTATACATAGTAATTTTTAGCTCTAAAAACAGGCTACAACATTAATGAAATACGAGAAAATGAATATTTTTCTGTATTAAGCAGCTATTTGTGTCAAAAAGGATGGAAGCATTGGCACTGATCGGCTATAATGTGCAGAGCAGTAAACAAAGCATTTCAAAAAACTATCCTATTGTCATTTCATTGCATATTATGATGAGGAATAAACAGCGAGGTTTAGATTGAAACGTTCACACCTGGTACGAGAAGTTATCGAAACGGTAGTGCTCACACTGCTGATATTTCTCGTTATCCGTTTTGTTGTCCAGAGTTATCATGTTGAGGGACCAAGCATGCAACCGGGATTGCATACCGATGAATATGTCCTGGTCAATAAAGTATCCTATCTCTTTCAAACTCCGGGGCGAGGAGATGTTATTGTTTTTCACTATCCAAAAGACACGACCCAGGATTTTATCAAGCGGATTGTCGGGCTGCCCGGTGATACGGTGAGGACTGATAGCACACATGTATGGGTTAATGGAGTTCTCTTAAATGAACCGTACATCAAAGAAGCGATCAATCTTAATGAACCCTCGATCTGGAAGGTTCCCCCTGGCGATTATTTCGTGCTGGGCGATAATCGACGTGTAAGCGATGACTCGCGCTATTGGGGCTTTGTGCCTAAAGATTATATCGTCGGCAAAGCGATGCTGGTCTATTGGCCTTCCAGCAACTGGCAAATACTTAATACCTATCCATCGGTGTATGTGAAGATTAAAGCCAACGGTTAAACCCAAAAGGATGTACAAAAATAGTATGCAAAATCTAGAGAGAAATTTGTGATGAACAACCAGGAAGATTACAATAGTGCCTATGCAGAAGACGACGATATGTCGTTTCCTGCATTCGAATTGCCTCATAATCGTGTGAGTGTCGCTTTGCTGATCGGCTTAGTTGCTGGCCTTATCACGGCACTGATCCATTTCCTGATTCCATTTCTAAACGTACAGGCATTCCAGACAGCTGCAACCCAGGGCGCAAAGATGAGCTATAACACGGCTCTTACGGTAACAGGTTTAAACTGCCTGGGTATATTCCTGATCATAGTGATCTGCGCTTTCACGGGCTACTTTGTAGGAAAATTCGCGGTACAACGTCGCCTTGGCTTTTTTGCAGGCCTGCTCGTCGGAGGTATCTACTACCTCAGCACCATTATAGAAGGCTATATTCCTGTCTATCCAGGTAGTTCTGCCACGCCTTCCTTTATGCTCTCATACATCTTGCCTGGGTTGCTCATCACCCTGATCTTCGGCTGTCTGGGAGGATTGATCAGCCTGCTTGCCACGTGGATGACCACGCGCCACCATCCTTACTATACAGGCGACCTGAATTAGAGGTATTCGCACATTGGCCCTCTACTGACGATTGCTGTAACGCTCACCTGTATAACACAGTGAAAAGCAACAAGATCGAAGAAAGGAGCCATTCCAAGCGTAATGCAGCCACCTGACTCCGAACATGGGCCAGATCGCCTGATCTGGCTCACAAAAATGTACCATGCCTATGCTACCAATCTCCAACGCTACATCTATAGCAAAGTTGGCGATCCATTCCTGGCTGAGGATCTGACCAGCACTGTTTTTCTTAAAGCCTTGCGTTGGCTGCGAGAGGATCAAAGCGAAGAGAGTGCTCGTGGCTGGCTCTACGCAACGGCACGTACAAGTATTGCGGATTCCTGGCAAACGGCAAGCTATGCCGAGACACTTGCTCTGACTGATATAGAGGATCAACTCATCCCACAAATGGAGAATGCGGATCTGGTACAGAAACGGGCCGAAGCACGTGTGCAACATCTCTTGAACCTCTTATCTGAACGCGACCGCAGAGTGCTCACGTTACGCTATCTCCAGGGGTATAGTGCCGCCGAGATCGCCGCCGCATTGGGAACAAACACGGGCCATATTCGAGTCTTGCAACTACGTGCCTTAAAACGCGCCGCTCAGCTAGAAAAGCAAGAAAGGAATTTTCATACCATGCAAGAACAAAATACATCATCATTCGACTCATATGCCCAACTCCTGAGCCCAGAGAGTATGCACGTATTCGCACTGGCCCGCGAGGAAGCTCTCAACTTAAATCACAATTTTATCGGTACCGAACATGTCTTATGGGGATTGACAAGCGAAGGCAGTCTCTCCTTTTTTTTGGCTCCATTGAACATCACACTTGAGAAAGTACATACCGGCGTCGTTTTCATCTATAGTCGTCAGGCACAATGGACCCAGGCGAACTCTCAGGAGACTCCACCAGTTGATGCAGATACACTACCTGGCCCGCTCAAGATACTTACGCCCCGTACTCAACAGGTGATTGTTCTGGCCGGAAAAGAAATGCAGAGTCAGGGAGAACAAAGCATACGTCCAGCCCATCTCCTAACGGGTTTGATCGATGAAGGTTCTGGCATAGGAGCTGGTCTGCTTCGCTCCATGGGCGTCAACCTCTTACAGACACGCTCAGCATTGGTACCATCCAATGGTGCCCAGATATGCTCATTCTGTGGCCGCAACGGTTCTATGGTGAAGCACATCTTTACTGCTGAAGTGAGTTCTGGGAATACGACACCATCAGTGTTTATCTGTGACCAGTGTGTGGAACGTTTTCACACGCTGCTCGGACAATCCTATCGAAACGCTGGATAACAGGCCATCTCCTCCGTCTCAGGCCAGCGAGCACGCATCGTCATAGCGAGCTTACGCATCGTTGCACCGAGGGCTTCGAGATGCCCAAACTGCTCGCTGGTCTGCACGAAAATATCGGTGCGTGTCAGGAAGCGTTGGCGATCCGATGCAGCGATAACCATGCGGTCACTTTCAAGCACTTTTGAAAGTGGAATCCAGAAATACGATTTGAGCAGCCAGTAAGCACAGGCTTCGACGACTGCACGATAAAACAATGTGTCATCTGCCGCAGCGGGACATCCCTTCACAAGTTCAGTACGATAGACAGTTTCCATACGCAACGGAATCTGCTCAGGTAAACGATAGACGCACCAGCAGGTAGGAAAATGAATACGCCCATAGACGCCCTCCAACAAGGCATGGGAATATTCGCCACCCTCAAAATCGAGCAGGTACAGAGACGAGTCAATATATAAGCAATTATCAGGGCATGCGTCACTTTGCACGAATGCCAGAAAGGGTCCAGGATTCTGAATAGCAGATGCCAGTTCTGCCAATTCATGATCGATGCCACGAGCTGGTGCTACACCAAACAGATCGATTGATTGCTGCAAAGTTGGAGCAAGCCACGCCAGCGTGGGGTCATCATAATCATGCACCAACGCACCCAACGGATTGCGGATAGCAGCGTATTCTGCCTGTTTGCCAATAGTTAAAGCATGAAGCCGACCATGCAATGTAGCATGCTCAATCAATGCAGCCTCAGCGGCAACAGGATCATTCCCAAGTAGCAGATGATCCAGGCGCTGTCCTTTGCCTAGATCCTCCATCACAAAAATCCCCTGACCCACATCACCAGCATAGAAACGTGGTGCAAAAGATATATCGGGAACAACCTGGCTCAAAAATTGCAAGCTGGCCCAATCATTGAAGAACGTCCCGGCTGGATATTTTCGCGCTTGCTTTACAATAGCGCTATCTGGCGCATTGTCAGGTCCACTAAGAACACGCAAGCGGTAAACTCCAGCACGCCCACTGGCAGTAAGGTCTTCATCTTCAGCAAGGCGAATTGCACCTCCGAATGCATCAGATAACAGACGTTCAGTTGTGGCTATCATCTCCGGCGATGGCGGAATTTTGGCACGTTGCATACCTTATTCTCCTGGAATATTACGGTCTACTGCTTCTGGTAGAGCGACTTCAGGCAAGGGAATGCGCCAATACAACCCACCCTCACGCTGCATCAGACCTTCCTTCGCACTAATCAATTCGCGGCGCAGAAAGGCCGTATCTTCATGATGGCGCTGAATAATTTCGTTAACCTGAGCTTCTTTATAAATCACACCATATTCAAACAAGTGCGCAAACCACTTGAGAATAACTGTACGTTTCTTGCGACTGGCAGGAATCTCTTTCAGACGTGGCCCATCGAAGAAGTCCCGCAATACCTTGCGCTCCCAGGCATCACCCTCCAGATCATCGACCAGCGTCGCCATTTTCTCTGGTGTCAGAAGATGCTTATTTGTTTTACGTAGGGCATCAGTATCGAGCCAGTAATAATGTGTGTTCCCATCAGAACGCATTCCCACCAGGCCAATTTCTTTGAGCCGGGCAAGATGATGAGAGATGGTGGGAGCGCGCAACTGCAGAAGTGCCGCCAATTCTTCTACGCTCCGCTCGCCGTTCGCCAGAATACCTAGCATCTTCAATCTGTTCTCATCGGCCAGCACCTTAAAAAACTGGAGCAATGATTGGAACTCTTCTTGTGACATTTTCTCCTCATATGTAGATGTAAATCTAATTAGAAGTATATCTACATAGAGTAGGTTTGTCAAGCGGAGATAGCAAGTAGAGGTCACGAAGTATGGAATCTGAAGTAAGCTCACAGAAGATGAAAGAGTACTATAGGTATCTCCATTTGGCACCCCAAATATAATTTTTTATAGAGAAGTATATGTCGAAGGGAAGTTGTAGATGTCGAACAGTTGGGACGAATTACTAAGAATGCTTGTACGTGCCAATCCTCAAGATTTTGTGTCACTGGTGTCTTCTGGCACCCACTATCTGAGCGATATTACACAGAAGCTCATCACACGAACAGTTGAGGCTGATTTTTTATGTAAAGCAGCCAGAGAAGGTCAGGAAGTAGTGGTCCACATTGAATTTCAGCGTGACCAGAACAAAAACATGGGCAAAAGAATGTGGGAATACAACTGTATTACCTCCTTCCTCACACGTTTTCCCGTCTGCTCATCTGTAATTTACTTATGGAAAGAGAGTAATATTGTCGAACCCCCATACAAAGTTACACTGGTCGATGGAAAGGTCATCCATATCTTCTATTATGATAATATCTTTTTGTGGGAAACACCACCTGAGGTATTAAAACAGAAAGGATTGGAAGGCTTGCTTCCATTACCGCCACTAACAAAAGATGCTGACAAGAAACGAGATAGCGTGGTTAGTGATATGATAAATGGACTCAGGGCAGTAGGGAAAGAAGATCTGCTGGCATTGGGCTATACAATCGCGGCTCGTGTCTATGATACAGAAGACGATCAACAATGGATTAAAAGGAGGTTTGAAATGTTTCATAGTCAACTAGAAGAATCCTGGGCCTACCGGGAAATAGTCCAGAAAGGCTACGAGAAGGGCATCGAGCAAGGTATTGAGCAGGGCGTTGAGAAGGGCATCGAGCAAGGTATCGAACAGGGCGAATTGAAGGCTCTACGTCCATTGTTTGTACGTATCATGGAGAGACGTTTTGCAGAACTAGCACCTCTGGCACAACAGCAGGTTGAACGGATCACATCTCCCGACCTGTTGAGCAGCTTAATAGATAGGCTATTCACCATCCAAACGTCTGGACAGGCCAGGCAAATGCTTATGGAGATTGAACAAACACCCGACTCACACTCATAATATTGCCATATCTCCTTCGCAATGGTTGATCAAGCGCTATCTTAATATATGTATAGCGCGACCTAGAGCAGCTTCGGCGCTCTCTTGCACGATCTCATTGAGGCCGGGATGAGCATATATAATCTCAGAGAGATCGGTCAACGTGGCCCCCATCTCGATAGCCAGGACAACCTGCCCGATTAAATCGCCAGCATGGGGGCCGACAAGCGTTGCACCCAAAACAGCTTCATCCTCTTGCCTTGCAACGATAAGAGCTACTCCTGCTTCTGTACCAAGCGTCAAAGCACGCCCATTAGCGGCAAGGGGAAAACGACCAGTTATAGTATTGTAGCCTGTATGTGTCGCAGCTTCGACCGATAAACCTGCCGTTGCCAATTCTGGTGTCGTATGCACAACCTGTGGTATCACCAGCGGAGCAAACTGCACACGTTGACCGCAGAGCGCTTCAGCAGCGATCTTACCCTGCCTGATAGCGACACTCGCTAACGCATTATTCCCGGTACAATCTCCTATCGCATAGACATGAGGCACACTACTTTGTTGCATGCTATTTACAATAATGCCGCCATATTCAGTTACCTTGATATCGGCTTCGCCGAGATGTAATCCTTTCGTGTTCGGTCGCACGCCATTTAAGATCACAATTGGGCGTTCAGCGATAGTGGATAGAGCTACATTTGTCGTGATATGAATGCCCAGTTTACGTAATCCAGCCTGGACAAGACGCAATGCAGATGGCTCAATATCTGCTAGCAATTGCTCGCCAGGAGAAAAGAGCTTGACGCTTACACCTAGACGTGCGAAAAGCGTCGCCAGTTCAAGAGCAATATAGTCGTTGCCAAAAATGCTTAAGGCAGCAGGAAGTTTGGAAAGCTGCAAGCTCTGTTCAGGCGTCAGGATCTGCTCACCATCATAAGTGAGATCAGGCAAGGACACAGCGCTGGCTCCAGTGGCAAGAACACAATGCTCAAATTTGAGACGATGTGAACTCTCTTCACCCTCAACACGCATCTCCTCGGCGTTTATAAACCAGGCATTACCCTTGAGCAGTGTGACCCTATTCCCTGCAATCAGACGGCGTACACCCTCAACCAGGCGCTCCACAACGCCTTGCTTCCATGTCTGCATGCTGCCCCAATCGAAAGAGACAGATTCAGCATGAATACCCATCATTGTAAGATCATCTCGTTTCATCTGTTGATAGTGCTGACTGGCTGATAGGAGCGCTTTGAGAGGAATACAGCCTCGTCGCAGGCATGTTCCTCCGATAGTGTCCGCCTCGATGAGCGTTACATGGCGACCAAGCTGAGCAGCTCGGATCGCAGCTACATATCCCGCTGGCCCTGCACCAATCACAAGCACATCAACTGCCGTTGTAACATCACCAACAACCATAACTTCTCCTCCATTCGATCTGGTGCATTTTCACTTGATATCTTCGGGTTTGAGAGGTATACTTTCCTCGCTATGAGCGCCTGGAGCAGCCATTTCTTTTCGACCCGCTTGAGGGTACTGAATTAGAGCAGATCGAGGATCAACTGTTGCGGTTGCTCCACCAGTGCTTTGAAACGCGCCAGAAAGCGACCAGCCAATGCGCCATCAATCACACGATGATCAAACGAAAGTGCCAGGGGCATGATTGTACGCGCAATAATAGTACCATTCTGCACGACCGCTTTTTCCTGCAAACGACCCACGGCAAGAATAGCAACTTCTGGATGATTAATGATCGGTGTGCCACTACTACCACCAAAGCTGCCGATATTATTGAGCGTAAAGGTGCTCCCAGCCGCTTCTGAAAGGGTGAGAGTACGCTGTTGTGCTCCCTCTACCAGGTGCTCAAGCTGGGAGGCAAGTTGGATGATAGTCAACTGATCAGCGTTGCGTAAAACAGGAACCAGCAGCCCCTCAGGCGAATCCGCAGCGATGCCAATATGGTAGACACGTTTGTATACAATCTCGCGCCGCTCCTCATCCAGGCTGGCATTGAAGATGGGAAACTCTTTGAGCACTGGCAGTAAGAGCTTAATAAGTAATGGCATGTAGGTGAGCCGTACACCCCGCTGGCTGGCAAGAGGCTTCAATACCTGTCGCAGCGCAACCAGTTCGGAACCATCAAGCTCATCAAAAGCGGTAGCATGCGGAATAGTACGCCACGAGCGCTCCATATGTTCAGCAATTCTCTTACGTAAACCTGTCAATGCTTGACGCTCTTCTGTAACCTCTTTGTTTTCTTGCGTAGTTGACAATAAAGATGCCCTGTCGCCCATACCATTTGTCAACCCATGTGGTGGTTCTGGAAGATTGGAAGGTGCTGTAACAGGAGCGTGCTCGACATATGCCTGGATATCATCCATCGTAATGCGTCCAGTTGGATGAGATGATGGGATAGCAGTCAATTCAATACCCAGCTCAAATACTCTCTTGCGTACAGCAGGGGCAGCAAGAATACGCTGTTGTGGTCCGTTACTTGAACTAACTGGTGGCATGGAAGCATTGCTCTTTACTGGTTCGGCGATAGTATTCGCAATAGGAGCTGCAACAGGACGGTGAGTAGCTCCCTCATTGTCTGTATCAAAAACTACCAGCACCTCACCAAGTTTCGCAACGGTTCCCTCCAGAACACGAATGTCAGCGATGCGTCCGGCAACGGGTGAGGGGATTTCAACCACAGCTTTATCCGTCTCGACCTGCACCATCGCCTGATCAAGCTGCACCTTATCACCGGGTTTGACAAGCCAGTGGCGTATCTCTGCCTCCTCCATGCCCTCGCCTAGATCGGGTAACTTAAACTCTTGCATAGCTTTGCTCCTATGGCTCCATGACACGCTTGATAGCATCTATTACTCTGGCTGGTTTCGGTACATAATCATCCTCATACCCTGGTGCAGGGTACGGTGTATCATATCCTGTCACTCGCTCGACAGGTTTGAGCAAAGAATAGAGGCAATGATCATTAATAATAGCTGTGATCTCTGCGCCTACTCCACCGGCACGAGCGGCTTCATGCACAATCACAGCACGCCCGGTCTTCTCAACGGACGCCACAATCGTCTCTTCATCAAGCGGCCAGATCGTACGGAGATCAATCACCTCAATGCTAATATCCTGTACCTGTTTTGCCGCTGCCAGAGCAACCTGCACCATCGCCCCATACGCAAATAGGCTGACATCGCTGCCTTCTTGAACTGTTGTTGCCTCACCAAGAGGAAGTGTGTAGTAATCTTCAGGTGTTTCCTGGCGAAAAGAGCGATAGAGCTTGATATGCTCTAAAAACAGTACTGGATCAGGATCAGCAATCGCAGAGGCAAGTAGGCCCTTGGCATCATAGGGATTGGAAGGAATAACAACCTTGAGACCTGGTGTCTGCATGAAAACACCCTCCAAGCTGTCAGAATGCAGTTCGGGCGTACGCACACCGCCGCCGTAGGGAGCACGCACAACCAGCGGACAGGTATAGATGCCCATACTACGAAAACGCATACGCGCCGCCTGACTTACCAGTTGATTCATAGCGACAAAGAGAAAGCCGGCGAATTGTATCTCGGCGATAGGATGCAGTCCATAGACAGCCATAC
>JACDAE010000162.1 GCA_013695595.1 Ktedonobacteraceae bacterium
CGTCTGGACACGCGTCGGACCCCCATCGCTTTTATTGGATGTTTGTGGTAATAAACTGCTCTGATAGTGCTGTTCGTCTAAACGCGTTTGCCAGCGTTGGGGCAGCGCAATACGCCCATCCCGAAACACAAGGCCCAGGTCTTTATCATAGGTGACCAGTTGCTGCGGCATGGCAATGAGTAACGCGCCTGGAACCTCTTCGGGGGTCGTCAGCGGAGGCCAGTCATAGACGGTCGGCAGGCGCTGATCCTCCTCGTCGTCCTGCTGCTCGGCTTTATTTTGTTGTGCTTGCTTGCACATCCAGGCAAGGTCGCGTTTCTGCTGACAATCTTTTAAGTGCGTCCAATGTTTTCCCATCAATGCGGATGGATGGAGGCCGAAGCTTTGCCACTGCCAGGGGCGGATTGTGATTTCTTTTTCTGGTTGGTCGTGGATGATGAGCTGAACCTGATTGACATCGCGAATAAGTTCGCTTGCATGGGTGCGATCATTTGTGCGGAGCATGGTGGTGATTACCGTTTGCAGTTCGTCGCGATGTGCCTCATAACGATCGAGCAGGGCCAGATCGCCTGCCGTATGTACGATGTTGATGAGCTCCTGTTCCTCGCGAAAACCGATCACGCGACCATCAAACCGCTCCAGGGCAGCCCAGGTGGATTGGCAAAGATCGGCGTTATAGGGCAATGTCGAAGCAGGCTTTCCCTCCTCATCGAGATGCAGGGGATAGATGATCACGCGACCGGCTTGCAGCTCAAAGCGTGCACAGCGCCCGGCCCGTTGTACCAGGCTATTGGCGGGTGCATTCTCGCTATGCAGTGTCTGCACCGAAATGTCCAGGCCCACCTCAACTACCTGCGTTGCAACGACAATCACATCCTTCTCGCCCTGGTAGATGCCCTTTTCCCATTGTTCCTTACCCAACAAATCACCCAATTCTTTGCCCTGATTCTTGCGGTCTTTATCCGTGAAGCGGCTATGCAACAGGCGTAATTCGATGCTGAGCTGTTGCTGCTCGATCGCTTCCGCAAGCTGCAGGTACATCTCCTGGGCACGTTGCACTGTGTTGCAGACGACCAGCGAACAACGCTCATGCTCACGAAGGATCTGTGCGGCGCTCATAGGTTCATTTGCACGGGTAAAGACCCTGCTGCGTCCCTTGTTCAATTCCTCCAATTCTGCATCATCCAATTCAATGATCTCGGCATTCAATAGTGTGCTCAGGCGTTTGACCAGTTCGCTTGACATGGTTGCGCTCATAAACACGAAGCGTGTCAGGCCATTGAGTAGGCGTAGTAGTTCCAGGCAGGTTGTGAATGCGCCTTTATAGCTTCTTCCATCCTCTGAGATGGGATACAGGTGTGGCTCATCGAGGATCAGGTAGGAACTGGCGATGGCCGCCACATTGAGATTGGCTTTCCTGGCATCCAGGCCGTAAGGTATCCCCAACGCGCTGGAGAGCATCTGATCAATCGTGCAGGCGGTGATCATCGACTCGAACTGAGGATCTTCCGGTGACTCGCCAGTCTGAATGGAGATACTCTCACGCTTTAAACGCTCGTAGAGTGCCTCGGTCTCGCGAAACTGGTCTGGATTCAGTTCATCCTTATAGAGCGTCCTGCATGTCGTCAGAAACTGGGTTGCCAGCACGCGCATCGGAACAACATAGAGTGCTTTCTCTGGCAACATCCCATATTGTCCGGCTTTATTGTGAAAAAAGGGTAGGCTGGCTGTGCGCGTCTTGCCCATACCAGTCGGGATGAGCAGAATAATATTTTTACCCTGCATGAGTGCTTTCAGGGCACGCGTTTGATAATCGTAGGGAACCATATTACTGCTCCTTTGCACGAAACATATTGCTATCGAACTCCTCCGGGTTGTGTTGTTTGGGGAGGGAAAGCCCATAGTTTTTGAGCATGGTGTGGATATGGGGCAGCATTCGTTCGCGCAATGCAACTGGTTCTAACACCTCGCAATCGCCGCCCCAGCTGCGAATCCAGGGTTCCATCTCCAGCGTTTCGCCGATGATGGCCGTCCATTCGCAGCCATCACGCGTCAAGGTGATGCGCTGCGATGGATGCCAGCGTGTTTCGCGCACACGAGGTGTGACTTGAGACGAGAAACGCAAGCGGACTTTGACGGGTTCCTCATCGCCATACATGACGCCCCAGGCCTGTTGCAGCATCTCTGGCCCCTTGAACTTCTCCGACAGTGTAAATGGTTCAGGGGTGAGTTCGGCCTGTTGGATGCGTTCCAGCTTATAGACACGGATATCCTTCACCAGGCTGCTATAGCCAATGGCATAGATCGTGCGCCCAATTGCCGACGGCTCCAACAGATAGGGATCGAAGAAGCACTCAAAGCTCTTACGATGTGGTGGCGCATAAGAGAGGCGAACACGTCGTTGCGCCGCCCAGCCACTTGCCAGCACCTGGAACGTATTCGACATATCGCGCAACGGACTTTCTTCCGGGTGTTCCGAGAAGAGCAATGCATCCAGGAGAGGTTGTTGGCGTTCCTTGAGTGTGGGTGGCAATGCCTCCACCAGCTTCTTCAGGGCCATCGTGACGTGCCAGTTTTGCTCATCCTGCGTCTGTGAGAGGAGCCGACCGGCCAGATAGAGGCTAACGGCTTCAGGATAGCTGAGCGACAATTCGAGCTGTGGGACGGTCATGCCATCTGGCAAGTACCAGACAAGTTTCGCATACGTAATTGGTAGTAAACCAGTCCCACTCAACTCCTGGAGATACTTTCCAGCCGTATCCTCATTAATACCCAGAAGATCGGCGATTTCGCGTGTGCGGTAGCGTCTTCCAGGCACCTGGAACAGACGGATAATATACAAAAGACGATCAAGTTTTTTCATGCCATCGGTATTCATTTTCGAACCTCCTTCAGGTGATGGGTATAGGATACCTGAGTGATTCCGCTAAACCAGCGGAAAAAACGGCGGGAAAATGAAAATGGAGAAATGTCGTAAAAATTGGTGACGTGCGTTGAAGATGGAGAAAATGGTCGTGTGATCACTGGTGTTCAGCCCTCCCATGCCACATAAACCGCTTTATTGCCATATCGATCAAATGAACTTCTTCTATTATATACTGCGAATAATCTTTACGCACTATCAATAGGAATATCGTCTCAGTGGGCGACCTGGAAACAATTGGAGCGACAATGGAAAGCAGAGGCATCGTTCAAGTGCCCCCAAAAAGCGTTGTTTATGGGCCTCTCCCGAAAACCTTT
>JACDAE010000079.1 GCA_013695595.1 Ktedonobacteraceae bacterium
ACGGGCGGTGGCAAGCACGCGCCCCTACGCCAGGTCAGGCACTATTATGCTTGCAACAGCGTCTCGAACTGCTTGCGATCGAGTTGCTCACGATCCATTAATTCATTAGCTAGCAGAGTCAACTGATCGGCATGCTCATTCAGCAGTTGGCGAGCCATATCGCGCCCCTCGTTGAGAATACGCTGCACTTCGGCATCAATGAGCGCGTTCAGCATAATACCGTTCGTGTTTTGTGGAACGGATGCAGCCATGGCAAACTGATATTGACGAGCAGGCAGTGTCCCATTGAGAACGATCTGACCATTGGCATCATATGCCAGCGTGCGCGACTGCTGCGGGAGATCGGCGGGATCGATGCGACGCATATTGAAGGAATGGTCATTCCCACGGCTATCCGCAAAAACAACGCCCACATGCTCACTCATGCCCCAACGCGTAACCATGCGACGCGCGAGATCGGTCACGACTTGCAGATCGTTCTCGGCTCCTGTCGTGACATGATCGGCCCCAAAGGTCAGTTCTTCGGCAACGCGACCACCCAGGCCGACCGCAATCCGTGCCATAAGCGTGTGACGGCTGTAGTTATAGCGATCTTCCTCGGCGGTAAACTGAGTGACACCCAGGCTCTGCCCGCGTGGGAGGATTGTGACGCGGTTGACCGTATCCGCTTCTGGGAGATGATATGCAACAAGCGCATGCCCACCTTCATGATAGGCAATGATGCGGCGCTCACGCTCACTCATCACCAGCGGACGCAATGCCCCCAGTTGCACACGTGCAAGCGCATCCTCGAAGCACTCATGATCTATGTTCTCCATATCACGTCGGGCAGCGGTGAGTGCGGCCTCATTGACCAGATTCGCCAGGTCTGCACCGGTCATACCAGTAGTGAGGCGTGCCATGCGCTCCAGGCTGACCTCTTCATGCAGCGGTGTCTTACGCGTATGCACCTTTAAGATCGCCTCACGCCCAACACGATCAGGCGTCGAGACGGTGATATGACGGTCGAAACGGCCTGGACGCAATAACGCATTATCCAGAATATCAACACGGTTTGTTGCGGCCATTACCACGATTGCCTGATGAGCATCGAAGCCATCGAGTTCGACCAACAACTGATTGAGCGTCTGATCACGCTCATCGTTCCCGGTCGCCCGCATCGTACGCTTGCGCCCAACTGCATCGATTTCATCAATAAAGATGACACACGGAGCTGCCTGACGCGCCTGATTAAACAGATCTCGTACACGGCTCGCGCCAATACCCACAAACATTTCCACAAATTCAGATGCACTTATACTAAAAAATGGGACATCCGCTTCGCCTGCAACGGCTTTTGCCAGCAGCGTCTTACCTGTTCCCGGAGGACCCACCAGCAATGCGCCACGCGGAATACGTGCGCCCAGACGTGTGAAACGCTCCGGACTACGCAGAAATTGTACAACCTCTTCCAATTCTGAACGCACTTCATCAATGCCTGCGACATCCGCGAACGTTGTAGGTGGCTCCAGGCTCACACGAGCAGGAGTCGACGGCTTCATAGCCATTCCACTTCTACCGGGGGTCATTGGTCGCCCTGGCTCTTGCTGTTGGGTAGGCCGGGCATCGCCGGGACGTACGAAGCGGCGCGCGCGGCTACGCCCCATCTGCCCCATCCGATCATCAATCGAACGCGTCGGGCGCGAATTGTTACGTGAAGCCATAAACACCAGGAATATCACCATCAAAACAATAAACGGCAGAAGGCGACCTACAAATGACAACCAGCCGTTACTTTGTGATGGGGCAAGCGTCGTCACATCCACGTGATTTGCGACAAGAAGGCTCATCAATGCCGTATCGCCACCAGACGGCATCCGTGTATAGACGATACGGGCAAGTGCAAGGGGTGGAGTTCCCGCAGCACTCGTATACCCGGCACTCACATACCGACTCCAGATAGTATAGTCCTGGGCAGAGGTTGCACCAGTAGAGGGGGCGCTCTGGCTCTGAGATGGTGTGGATGCGATCTGCTGCTTGAGAGGATTTTGCAACAAACCATTAATCTCAGAACCTCGTAGTGCTGTAGCCTGCACATTGCCAGCTTTCACTTGCTGGATAAATGTGCTGTAGCCGATTGCAGTCACCCCACTGGGCGTTGTATTTGTTGCTGGAGGCTGAAATTGACTAAAGATGCCAAACAGTAGCACCACGCCTACAAGAAGCATTGCACCGGTAAAAAGTGTGTTTTTCTGCTCCTTCAAAAATTTCCAGGCCTTACCTTTTGCCTGTTTCAATCGTCGCCTGTGCGTCTCCGCTACACCACGGCGATCCGCCTTATCGTCCATCATTCACCTCGCCTGAAAAAGGCCCTGCGGTCGAAACGTACCGTTGACCCCTGTATGAATGTTTGAGGAAATACACAAAAAACGTCGGTCAATGAAGCCTTTTTGCGCATAACCCGTTTCTGCATTTTCGTTCCAATCGTTGAATTATCTATCCCTGCCATAAAACAGGAAAAAGACCTGAATAATAACTTTATACAAGAATACAGGCGTCTCTTTGATGGGCACTGGACAATAGTGTACAGCTTGTGATGACTATATACAGTACTTTCAGTACTTTCTTCTTACCAAAAACGTGTTGAATGGAACGCTTATACAGAAACCATTATACAAGGATGAGTATAATGAAGCAATCTGATACAGTAGTAACGGGTACAGTAAGTAGACTTTTACGAAGCGGGATTTTTGTCTACATCTATATTACGTCAAGCATTATACTGGAAGATACAGAAAAACCGCCTTATTTTTGTATTCACATGCTACAATCACACTATACGAAATCGTAACGAAAGGAACCCGATGAAAGCTATACGTATAAATGAAACAGGTGGACCAGAAGTTATGCACCTGGAAGAGATTGCGACCCCTGTACCACGAGAAGACGAAGTATTAATTCGTGTCGTCGCCGCTGGCATTAATTATGCCGACCTGGCACAGCGACAAGGAGCATACCTCACGCGCACACGTACTCCTATGACGCCAGGTTTTGAGGTTGCGGGTACAGTTGCGGGACATGGTCCAGGTGTGACAGCTCCACCGATTGGCACACGGGTTGCGGCCTTTGTCACGGGCGGCTATGCTGAATATGCACTCGCCCATACCGGCACCATTATTCCCATCCCCGATATACTTGATTTTACGCATGCTGCGGCGTTTATGGTACAGGGCATTACGGCTTATCAGCTTCTACGTGAGTCAGCTCGTATCCAGCCGGGCGAGAGCGTCCTGGTGCAGGCAGCGGCAGGGGGCGTCGGAACACTGGCGATACAACTAGCAAAATTGATGGGCGCAGGGACAGTAATTGGCACCGCCAGCAGCGAAGCCAAACTGGATCTGGCTCGCAGTCTCGGAGCGGATGTGGTCATCAACTACCATAAGCCTGACTGGAGCGAAGAGGTTATAAGCGCCACCAATGGACACGGAGTTGACATCATCCTTGAGATGAGCGGTGGAGAGATTGCAACACAGAGCTTGAAAGCCCTGGGTCCCTTTGGGCGCATGGTAATATATGGAGCCGCCAGCGGAGAGATCACCCAATTTACAGGCGTCCAGCTCATGTACAAAAATCAGTCGATCACCGGGTACTGGCTTACCTCGTGGTTACAACGTGCCGATCGCGTTGCCGTGGCTGCCCTGGAACTCATGCAGTATCTCAACGGCGGACATTTGAAGATTATCGTCGGCAATACGTTCCCTCTCGCAGAGGCTGTTGAGGCCCATCGTGCGATTGCTGAACGGAAAACGACAGGAAAAGTAGTCCTTCTCATATAAGCATTTTTGAGAATTTACAGCCACGATATGATGGATAGGCGAAGAAGAGGTAGGACATTGACTACCGACCCTTATTATCCCATGCTACCTCTTCTTCGCTTTTCATAAAACCTGTCGTAAGTAGGGCATGGGATAATAAATGGCTCCCTACACCATATGTGATTTGACACTACCTCTATCCTCGTTGTGACACGTTCATTTGTTCTCTGACCCGTTTAAAACGCCTTCCTTACAATCTCACCTTGTTTTCGCAGAACATCTCCGAAATGTATTCGAAATGTATCCAAAGTGCTATTCTATACAGCTCCATTTTCAAGTACATTCTTTTCGTGACAGTAACTTATAGACATGTATGAAGCAAATTTGCTCTCACGACATGAAAGAGAAACAGAGAAAGATACTGTTGACACGCAAAAAGCTTACATTGCATCAAAGAACTGCTTGAGATGATTTTATGCTTTTACGTGTACCGTTATCGTATCACTGTTTTCGTTCTCAAGGAGAAAAAAGTCTATGCGTACCAAACTTGCCCTGGTTATCCTGCTCATTGCTCTTTTTGTAGGTGCTTCACTCAGTTATAGCGGAACTGCCCATGCTTCTGCGGCAACACCCGCTACCAATACTCATACAAGTGTAGCCCTTCTCACATGTCCACCAACGATAAGCTATGGCACTTCACAATATAACCTGGTAATTGTACTTCAGGACAATCTTGATCGGTACTATGGCTACCACCTTGATATCGATGGGCACTTCGGATCATTAACGCGTGCAGCGGTGAAAGATTTCCAGGCACACTATGCCCCTCCATCGGATGGAGTTGTTGGTCCAATAACCTGGAATGCTCTTCAAGAGTGTTATTAACTCAAGGAGAGTTGAAAGTAGGCGTACCTGTTCTAAAGAAATCAGAAAGTCCACACAGCCTGCTAAACGTATGGCTGTGTGGAGGTGGATGCGGTACGATCTGGACCGCTCATATTCGTGGAGGCTGTCTCATTTCCTCCTCATCGCTACCAACAAAAAGGCATGCAAATATAGGGTGCCATTTATTATCCTGTGCTCTACCTACGCCTTCAGGCCGCGCATGCTCAATTGGACACGTCCACGCTGCACATCAACCTTCAGGACACGCACCTGAACCACCTGCCCAACGGCAACCACCGTCAGAGGATCTTTAACAAAGCGATCCGCCATCTCTGAGACGTGCACCAGGGCATCCTGCTTCACGCCAATGTCGACAAAAGCTCCGAAGTCTACGACGTTGCGCACGGTGCCTTGCAGCAGCATCCCTGTTTGTAGATCCTCTATTTTCAGAACATCGTGCCTGAGAATAGGTGCCGGGAGCGCATCACGTGGATCGAGGCCAGGCTTCTCTAGATTCTCCAGAATGTCGTTGAGCGTGGGCAGACCGATACCAACCTTCTGTGCAAGATCGGACCAGGCTGCTTGCTCACCACCTGCGTCACTTGAACGGTTGCGGTTCGAACGCCCAAGACTGTTTTGTAGCTGGACCAACTGACGGAACTTTGCGATGCGCTCCGATGGGCGGACATTCTTCTCATCGCTCGCTGGCAAAAGAGTTAAGAGTGTACGTGTGGCATTGTAGCTCTCAGGGTGAATGAAGGTATTATCGAGAGGCTCAACCCCACCCGCAATTTTGAGGAAACCGGCTGCCTGCACAAACGTTGCTGGACCCAGGCCCGATACTTTCTGCAACTCTGCGCGCGATTTAAAAGAGCCATGTTCCTCGCGATACTTGACAATCGCATTGGCAACACGTGCATTGATACCCGATACATGTTTGAGGAGCGCAACTGAGGCTGAATTCACCTCGACACCCGCAAAGTTGACGCACGAAATAATGACGCGATCAAGCATTGCCGCCAGCTCTTTTTGATCGACATCATGCTGATACAAGCCAACGCCAACCGCCTTTGGATCGATCTTCACCAGTTCGGCTAGTGGATCTTGCAGGCGACGCGCAATAGAGATCGTGCCGCGCTGCGTAACATCCAGGGTCGGAAATTCCTGACGAGCAGCCTCTGATGCCGAATAGACCGACGCGCCAGCCTCATTGACGATCACATAGCCGATCTTTCCTTGTTCGCCCGTTTCCTTCTCAAGATCACTAATCAGAGTCGCCACCATCTGCTCCGTCTCACGCGAGGCAGTGCCGTTGCCCATGGCAATCACGGTGATATTGTACTGCGTCAAGAGCTTGCGCAGCGTCTGTACAGCCTTCTCGGACTGGTACAAGTACATCGTATCGGAGACGATGTATTTGCCATTCTCATCGACGACGGTGAGCTTACAGCCTGTTCGAAAGCCTGGATCGATGCCCAGCACTTTTTTACCGCGCAGAGGCGGCTGGAGCAGCAGGTTGCGCAGGTTCGTGGCAAAGATGTTAATGGCGTGCTCTTCTGCCTGGCGCGTTAGCTCGACGCGCACCTCGCGTTCCATAGAGGGTGCCAGCAGGCGCTTGTATCCATCCTCCATCGCATCGGACAAGAGGGACGCAAAGGGCGAGGTGGCTCTGACGGGATAGTGCGCCGTGATATTGGATTGGGCCTGCTCGTAGGGCAGTGCGACGGCCACACGCAGGACATCTTCACGCTCCGCCCGATTGAGGGCCAGCACACGATGCGGCACCAACTTCGTCACGCTTTCATTAAACTCATAATAAAGCTGATAGACGCCGTTGGGATCTTTCTCAGCCAACTTCTCTGGATCAACAACCTTCGCGCCCAGCGTTGAATGCCTGAAAAATGTAGCACGTACACTACCACGCACGTTCGCATCTTCCGCAAGCACCTCAGCCACAATGTCAGATGCACCCGCATAGGCTTCCAGGCTGGTATCAACGCCCTTTTCAGCGTTCAAGAAGGGTTGCGCATACTGCTCCAATAGTGCATCCAGATCTCCCACATGTTCGGGTTGTTGCAGGATGATATCCGCGAGAGGGGCCAGACCCTTCTCACGCGCCACGCTTGCCCGTGTCTTGCGCTTCTGTCGATAGGGCAGATAGAGATCTTCGACTTCTTGCAACGTCGCCGCGGATGCAATAGAGGCGGCAAGTTCCGGGGTCATCTTGCCCTGCGTATCAATCAGGCGATACACGTCAAGCTTGCGCTCATGAAGGGCACGTAACGAGGCCGAGCGGTCCGCAATGGCCTGGATCTGCACTTCATCCAGGCTATCCGTGACCTCTTTACGGTAACGTGCGATAAAGGGGATGGTATTGCCTTCATCCAAAAGAGTAATCGTACGAGCAATCTGGCCGCTATTCAAGCCCAACTCTTTACTGAGTACGCGGGCTAGATCGGTGAGCGACAATGTTTCCTGGACAGGTGGTGTCGCACCCGTTTGATTTGTCTGTTCGTGCGTTGTCAAATATGTATCCTACCTTCTATGATGAAGTGGGTATCTCGCGTGTGTTAGGATAAGCAAGAACAATCGTACCACAAATGGTCAAGGTTAACGCTCTTTTTCACAAACAATCCACAACCGTACATATCGGCATTTACGCATCATTAGGGTTTTACGGTCCTTGATTGATTGTTCATCCTGCCCAATATTCCTCCCACACCACCCAGAGCAAAGGCTGTGATCAGGCCAACGATCAGCAAGATCAGCACATTCACCCAGCCTGGCTGCGAGGTGACGAACATATAATCAGGGACATGAGGCATCACGGTTTGCCATGCGTTATTCAGCATGTCGCGAAAAACAGAGCTACCACCGTTCGAGGAATAAGTCTGCATATATTGTGATACGCGGATCAGGAGACCGACGCCCAGCACGAACCAGAACATTCCCGTACTGGTGATACCAGCCCAATAACCAGCCCAGGCCCCACGCAGCGTAGCCCCGCCGCGCCGGGTCGTTATGAAACCTGCCAGTATATAGAAGGAAAATCCCATGACCGTTGCCAGCTCAAAGTAGATCGCCTCGCGCATGAAGAGGACCAACAAACCCGCTAGAACACCTTGCACTATGCCCCATAAACACCCTTGATTAGATGGATTAGGCAATGCACGCATAGACTGGGGTGCCATAGCCTGTGGCATCATCGTCTGTCCTTGTCGATACGGCGTGCCTGGTGCAGGAGCAACATAGCCCCCTGGTTGAGCATAAACCGGTTGCTGATACTGAGGAGTGGTTCCCCCTGGTGGAAGCTTGCGACCCTTTTTCGGCATTGGTACTTGGATCTGAGGCACTGGTACAGGTGCTGGCTGCGTGGGACTCTGCACACTGGCATACCCACCAGCATAGGTAGGCATTGGCGCAGCAGGATAGGTCGGCGTTGGATGTGAAGGCAGGACAAGAGAGGGAGGATTTCCTGTGCGTTGTGGATTGACAGACAGCGTCGGATCAGAATGCGAACTGAAGCCACGATCCTGTAACGCCTCGGCAAATTCGCGCATACTTTTATAGCGGTCCTGGGCATGCAGCGATAACGCTTGCAAGAGGACCCGTTCTATCTCAAGGGTAAGCGATGGATTCAACAGACGTGGCGCAATCAGCTCATCATGCATACTGCGTCTGGTCGCAGCGGGAGGCATGCGATTGGTTAGCAGCAGGTACATTGTTGCCGCTAAAGCATAGATGTCCGATTGCGGGCTCGTCTTGCCCACATACTGCTCAAGGGGACTGAAGCCCTCTGTGACCGCTCTGGTCATGGTCTGCGTATTACGCGTGGGATCATAGAGGCGCGTTAAACCAAAATCGACCAGCACCGCCGTCTGATGAGGCGTGAGAATGATGTTGCCGGGTTTGATGTCACGATGCATGACGGGAGGGCGACGGCTATGCAGTTCCTGCAATATATCCATGATCGGCAGGAGCCAGGTTAACACCTCTTGTTCACTACATGGACCCACCCCTTGCTGATGAGGCTCTCTCTCACCAACGATGCCACCAGGAACTCGTGAGCGCAGAAGTTGGAGCAGATTCTGACCCTCAATGAGCTGCATAATCAAGTAAAAACGGCCATTGGCTTCAAAGGTATCATAAACCTCAGGCAGGTGCTGGCTCCTCACCGTAAACAGCACACTCGCCTCCATCAACGCCTGGCGGCGCGAGGCAGGTGTTACATCATAGGTTTCCTTAATAGCACAGGGACGATTCCCCTCACTGGTATCGACTCCCCGATAAACTGCACCAAACCCGCCACTATTAATCAAAGAACCAATGATATAGTGACCCCCAACAACGGTTCCAGGCCTCAGTGCGATAGGTAAGCTCATCACGAGCACAATCCTTTACTTGCGTCCAGACTTCTTCTCTTCAATTATATAGACGTACAAAGATATCTACGTTACAATTCCTTTACAGTTACACTGACTCATTTCTCTTTGCAATTATAGCTATTGCTCAATTTGGCAAAACATGTAGAAGGGTAAAGAGCCGGGAATTTTGGTGCAGCGGATGGAATATTGCAGAGAAAGAGAGTGTTTCTCTCACTAAAGGACAAGAGTCAGCCGATAGAGAATAAGGTAAGGTCGAGACCAGATACAGGTTGGAAAAGACTCAATTATTGTCGGGTACGTAATACAGAAGGCATTGACGTTTTGCAATAACGCCCATGTATGATACAATGAACCAGAACTGAACTGTCTTACGTACATGTTGCATGAGAAGAGAGCAAGCACTTGGAACGAAATGTGATGTTTGACGCAGAACGTGACCGCGAAAAAACGACGGATAACGAACGTGAAACCCTCCCGGAGGCAGATATCAGTAGTCTGGCGCAAAGCGACAGCCTACGGCTCTATCTGCGCGAAATCTCCCGCATTCCCCTGCTCTCTGCAGTCAGCGAGTCCCGCCTTGCAGAACGAGCAGAGCAAGGAGATAGAGATGCGCGTAACCATCTCATAGAAGCTAACCTGCGCCTCGTGGTAAGCATCGCCAAGAAATATGTCGGACAGGGTCTCTCCCTGGAAGACTTGATTGGCGAGGGAAACATCGGCCTGATACGTGCAGTCACCAAGTTTGACTACAGGAAAGGCTTCCGCTTCTCTACATATGCCACCTGGTGGATTAAGCAGGCTATCACACGCGCAATCCTGGAAGGCACCCGCGTCGTACGACTTCCTGTCTACATTATGGAAGAAGTGATGCGTGTCAAACGCACCACCCGCCAACTCTATCAGGAACTCGGACGAGAACCCACCCCCGATAGCATCGGGCAACGCCTGGGCATGACTGCAGATCGCGTCAGCGAACTACTCATCTGGGCCGAAAAAGTCTTCTCACTGGATGCACCCCTTTCTGAAGAGGAAGAAAATACCCTGGGCGACATCATTGAAGACATTCGCGAGAAAGGTCCAGCAGAAGTTACCGACCAACACCTGCTACGTGAAGAGATCCGCAAAGTCCTTGGGCAACTCACCGTGCGCGAACGCCAGGTGATCGAACTCCGCTTTGGCCTGCTTGATGACCACGACCACACCCTTGAAGAAGTAGGCAAAAAGCTGAAAGTGACCCGCGAACGCGTTCGCCAGATCGAGGAACGCGCCATCCGCAAGTTACGGCATCCACAGGCCAGCCGTATTCTTAAGGATTACCTCGATTGATATCCCCGTATCACTTCATTGAGAGGACGAACAGATTGGGTTTCTGATCGTCCTCTCTTTCAGCTATTTACAACGCATGGTTCATAACATTAAAAAGTACTTTCGGGGATTATTTACAAAACGAGCAGGGTTGATACGTTTAAACAAATGAGTACAAACTCTGATACCAGGGTTTCTTATACTGGATGGATCCACAAGTAAGCACTATTTGTTGTGATACAATGCTCAGATCTATTGCATATATGCTCTTTCGGTTCTCGTCCTGGTATACTTCAGCAGAAATCACATTATTTTAAACGCCGTTGCGCTTTTACAAACCATATATGAGAAGGACGACGGTTCTAGTTACCGACAAGGAGGGACGGCACTTTCCCCTATGCCAGCGATAGGGGCCGTCTAATAATAGACATATGAATGAACTGGCAGGTCAAAGCCTCGGTGGATACCAGTTGGAAGAAGAGATTGGGCACGGCTCTATGGGGGTCGTCTATCGTGGCAAACAGATTGCATTGGGGCGTGAAGTAGCCATCAAAGTGCTCCCTAAAATGTTAGCACGCGACGCTTCCTATGTCGCGCGTTTTATTCGTGAAGCTCAAATTATTGCCGGACTCAATCATCCAAATATTGTGCAGATCTATGACGCCGGGCAACAAAGCAAACTCCTATACTTTGTTATGGAGTATATACAAGGGCCAACTCTATCTAACTTACTCCATCTTGATGGGACTATTCCACAACATCTCGCAGTAGAATATGCTGCACAGATTGCCGATGCTCTTGATGCCGCGTACCGGGAACGCAACGTCATTCATCGCGATGTTAAACCAGAAAACCTCATGCTCAACCGTTGGGGCAAGGTCAAGGTCATGGATTTCGGCCTGGCACGGGCGATCGGGCATCAAAAAATTACTGTTGCTAAAACTCTGGTTGGTAGCATTTATTATGCCTCACCAGAACAGGTCTGGGGAGAAGATCTCGATAACCGCAGCGATATTTATGCCCTCGGCGTCGTTCTCTATGAGATGGTTACCGGACAACGCCCCTTCACAGGACGCTCTATGCCGGAATTAACCCAGGCCATCATTCATGGCAACCC
>JACDAE010000247.1 GCA_013695595.1 Ktedonobacteraceae bacterium
CAAGGTGACGCCCCTACCCGGTGCTCGGAAGATTGCAGAGCCTGTTTACATTTTCATTTGATCTCTTAATTGAGAATACTGAAATTTATTGAGCCAGCGCTTCTAAAACCGCGCTGAGGACGTTAATTGCATGCTGGTACTCAGCAATACGAATGTGTTCCTGTGGCGTATGATCCAGGCTTGAGTCGCCTGGACCGTAGGCAACGATGTTTTGCCCCCAGGTTGGACCAACTACATTCATATCCGAGGTGCCCGTCTTATATTTAAAGATAGGCTTTACATCTGTAGCACGTAAAGATGAATTAAAGGCACGTACAAGCGGAATAGTACGATTGGTCTGGAAGGCTGCCTCCTCACCAGAAAGGCTGATCTGTATATCGTCTTCACGCGCCCATTGCCCTAATTGTGCTCGCAGACCCGCAATATCATAGCCGGGCGGTAAACGATACCCAACCATGAATTGTGTGCGATCCTTCAGCCCATCATGCTCACTATTGATGGAGCGGAGCGAGGGCTGTAAAGCTCCAAAGGCGGAACCGGAAGGGACTGTCTCTCTGTTCCACTCCTCTGCATGGCGACGCACACGCTCCCAGAATGTAGCTGCACCTTCGCTGCTACTTTGAGCGGGACCCGCGCTATGGCTTGATAAACGGGTCACCGTACCATACACTAACAAGCGTCCTTTATACCCAATGGTCACGGCCTCGCTTCCGCTTGGTTCGCCGATGATACAGGCGCTGGGACGATAGCGATTGACGACCGCTCGTGCGCCACGCGAGGTCGCCGACTCCTCCTCAACGGCTCCGACGATGATGATTGGATGTTGCGCAGTGTGCTGAAGACGAGCCGTTGCACAGACAAATGCGGCTAATGGTCCTTTGGCATCGACTGCGCCACGTCCATATAGCCGACCATCTTCAATTCTGATCGTAACATCGCCACGTACCGTGTCCATGTGACCCAGAAGTACGATCGGCTGCTGATCGGCCTCCTCTGGTCGATGCGTACTTGCAATAAAATTACCGGTCTCATCAACGTAAGCATGCAAGCCCATTTTTTGTGCCTGCTCAGCTAGAAAATGTGCAAGTTTGCCTTCCTCACCTGAATAGCTTGTGATATGCAGCATGTTGTACAGAAGAGCAACGTCAGGGTCTGCATTCACAATATCGTTCGATAAATCGCCAGACGCGATAAATCTGGTCCCTACCCTGTCCGTAGACACCGATGCCGTTGAGGTGCCATTCGCGGGCATCGGTGTGGTCAGGGTTCCTTGTGAAGACACCGATGCCGTTGGGGTGCCGTTCGCGGGCATCGGTGTCAGTGGGGTGCCATCTGTGGGTGTTGGCTGGTTGCGCACGGGTCGCCGCCCGCCCTGTGGCGCTACACGCAAAACCTCTGCAAGCACAACCAGCATGCGCTCAATCTGCTCTTCGGTGATCACCAGCGGCGGCAACAGGCGCAACACATTGGGACCAGCCGGTAGAGCAAGAACGCCACGTTCACATAATGCCTCAAGGTAAGGCTGCACACGCTGTTTCAGTTCAATACCAATCATCAGGCCGCGTCCACGTATCTCACGCACGATGGGCAATTGCAATGCCTGGATACGCTCCCGTATCAGTGCGCCGAGCCTATCTGCTCGCCCTGGCAGATCCTCGCGCTCAATAATATCGAGAGTGGCCAGCGCGGCTGCGCAGGAGAGTGGATTGCCGCCAAAGGTGGTGCCGTGTACACCTTTCGTAATGCGCCCACTCGCCATTACACGCTCACCCAGGCAGATCGCTCCCATCGGAACGCCGCCCGCCAGCGATTTTGCCAGGCAGAGAATATCAGGCTGCACACCATAATGATTGCAGGCGAAGAGTTGTCCCGTACGCCCAAAGCCCGTCTGTACCTCGTCGATAATCAAGAGAGCGCCGCGCTCACGACATAAGCGTGCCACACCATGCACGTATTCGTCCGTCGCGACATGCACGCCACCCTCGCCCTGGACCAACTCGATAATAACGGCGGCGGTCCCTGCGTTAATGGCAGCTTCGGCGGCGGCGAGATCGTTATAGCGCATGTGGCTGACATCGGGTATTAGTGGCGCAAAGGGCTCGCGATAATGTGGCTCCCAGGTCGCCGATAACGCGCCCATGCTGCGTCCATGAAAGCTACGCAAGGTGGCGATGATACCTGTACGCCCGGTGACCAATCGTGCAAACTTGAAAGCTCCCTCAACTGCTTCAGTGCCACTGTTACATAAAAAGACATGCTCCAGGCCTTCTGGCGTGAGATGTACCAGTCGCTCAAGCAAACACGCTCGTACATCGTTATAGACGATTTCGGGACAGGTGATCAGGCGTTGTGCCTGCTCAGCAAGGGCAGCGGCGATCTCAGGTCGGCCATGTCCGATATTTGCAACGCCATGACCTGCCATGCAATCAATATATTCGCGTCCCTCGGCATCCCAGAGTAACGCACCACTTCCACGCACGATAACGACTGGACGTTTGCCATAGACGCCGCTGGTATAGGTATTCTCCAGTTCCATCGTCGTTGCCATTGTTGTTGTCATCAAAGCGCTCCTCCCGCCATCACCGGAACTGACGCTTCAATCGTTGTGCCCACACCATTCAAGACATCCTGTAATGAAGCGTTGCCGATACAGACGCGTGGCACACCACCGCGCAGAGCTTCCTGAGCGCCCAGCAGTTTCTTACGCATACGCCCCTGAGCATACTGCATGTATTCGTCCAGGCGATGAGCTGAGAAACCTGAGATCACCGTGTTTTGATCGGATGGATCAGTCAGCAAGCCGGGCACATTGGTCATGATTGCCAGCGCATCGGCATGCAAGGAAGCGGCAATCGCGGCGGCGGCTCGATCACCATCGACGTTCAGGCGTTCGCCCTCATAGCTCAGCGCCAGGGGAGCGATCACGGGTGTGAGGCCGATCGAGAGCAACTGTTTGAGGAGTGCACCGTTCACTTGCTCGATCTGTCCGGTATAATCGTCGCGCAAGATCTGGATACGTCCACCAGGGAGTTGAGAGCGCACAACAGCTTTACGGCGTGCGACCAGCAAACGTCCATCCACGCCTGCCAGTCCCAGCGCATTGACGCCCTGTTGTTGGAGGAGGGCCACAAGCTCAGTATTGATCTGCCCAGCGACGGCCATGGCGAAGATACGCAACGTCTCAGCATCGGTATAACGGCTGGTCATACCACTGGGCGATGTGATCATCCGCGCTTCGTGGCCCAGTTGCTGCGACAGCGTATTGGTGAGGTCAGAACCACCATGCACCAGCACAACCTGCAAACCGTCCGCTACACAACGCGCAACATCCGCGACGATATTTTGTGTAGCAACGCCAGATGCACCACCAATTTTGATCACTGCAAGCTTCATAGCCCTACTCCTTTTTCTCTTTCCCTGGTCTAAATACACCGGAATTTCTTGTACATTTCCCCTAAAAACATGGGCGCGATACATACGGTATCGCAAATACTATATCTACACCGGATGCAGACCTGGAAAGGTCAGCCCGGTTGTCTCGTCCCAACCACACATCGCATTGAATGACTGCACTGCATTTCCGGCAGCACCCTTCATCAAATTGTCCAGCGCAGAGATTACCACCACGCGCTGTTGCTTAGGTTCGTACTCGAAGCCGATATCGCAGTAGTTGCTACCAGCCAGGATCTTTGGTTCAGGATAGCGATAGACACCGCTGCGCTCTTTCACGAGGCGAATGAAAGGTTCACGTCCATAGGCTTCGCGGTAGATGCGCCACAACGCCCGCTCATCCAGCAATTCTTTGACAAACACATGTGCCGTAACCAGCACGCCGCGCACCAGTTCAACCGCCGTCGCAGAGAATGCAATAATCTGATCAAGCTGTTCACCGGACTCTTTGCCTGCTACCTGCCCCAACTCCTGCAACAATTCAGCGGTATGGCGATGTCCAGTTGGCTGGAACGAGCGCACTGCTCCGCTTCTATCAGGATGATGGCTGCTTGCTCCCGGTGCAGCGCCGCTAGCGGAGGAACCGACCTTGGCATCAACGACCAGGGGAATTGCCGTATTGACGACTCCCGCACGATAGAGTGGGGCCAATCCCAGAATAGCGGCGGTCGCCATACAACCCGTTCCGCTGACCAGTGTAGCCTCTGAGAGTTCCGCACGATGCAATTCAGGCATCCCATAGACAGCCTCTTGCAGCAACTGAGGGGCGCTATGCGTCTCACCATACCAGTCCTTATACAAATCAGCAGAGCGCAGACGGAAATCTCCGGCAAGATCGATAACACGTGGTGCGAGGCCACGATAGCGCTCAATTGCCTCGGAAGAAACGCCATGTGGCAGGCAGAGAAACAACACATCACATGATGTCAGATCGTCTGGATGGCAGAAACGTATGCTTGTGATCTTACGCAAATTCGGATGGGCACTATGGACATATTGTCCAGCCCGACTACCCGATGCAACCTGCGTCAATTCGACGTTTGGATGGAATAGCAGGAGCCGTATCAATTCGCCGCCGGTATAGCCGGAGCCGCCCACAATGGAGACATGTAACTGGCTCATCGCAATACCTCCTCACGCACATTGCTCAGCACATAATTTAGCATCTCGTTGGGAATATCGACGCCCGTAGGAGCAATGCTATTGCGGAACTCCATTGTGGCATTGATCTCATTAACAAGTAAGCCCTGTTCTGGATCTTCCAGCAGATCGATTGCCAGGATGCCGCCACCCACCGCCTGGGCCGCTCGTGTGCAGATCTCGCCCATCTCAGGTGTCACCGGACAGTTGCTCGTGATCGCGCCACGGGCCGTATTGGTGACCCAATGCTCGCTGGTACGATAGATAGCGCAAAGGGGGCGATCTCCGATGACAAAGGCACGAATGTCGCGCTGTGGCTTGCTTATGTATTTCTGGATATAGTGGAGATGATGTTGATACGAGCCAAGGGTCTCTCGATGTTCCAACACCGCCTCGGCTGCATCGCGATCATTGACGCGAGCAAGCAATCTGCCCCACGAACCAGTGATAGGTTTCAGCACCGCCGGGTAGCCCATCTCTTCAATGCCCTGGACGGCTGTGTTGGCGGCGAAGGCGAGTTTCGTACGTGGAACCGGGACATGAGCCTGTAGCAGCGCCAGCGTCGTGAGCAATTTGTCGTTGCAGAGTGCCGTTACCGCTGCGGAGTTATAGACCGGAATGCCCCAGTGCTCCAACACATACGTAACGGCCAACGCACGCGCCTGACTTAAACTACGGCACAGAACCGCATCGTATTGACGCCACTGCTCGCCCATCTGTGCCAGATCGAGCAGCAGTTCGCCATCATCGATAATATCGAACGCAACATTACGTTGTCGTAACGCTTCGATCAATAATTTCTCTTCCACACGTATCCGCGATGCAAGCATAGCCAGGCGCATGAGTCGTTTCCTCTCTTTACTACTTTACCTACTCGCCCCAGTCTTCTGCGACTTCGGGTGCAAGCGCCACTTCTGGCTGTTCCACATTCAATACTTCTAGTTCCGCGTTGCAGTCCGGGCAATAGACAATCTCGCCAACCAGTAGGCCAGCCAATGTTACCTCGGCATCACATTCAGGACAATGGGCCGCGTTCTGTACAACCATGTCGTTCCTCCTCAATTTGTTACATCGTTATTTATGTGGGCGGAGGTCAGCGCCGCCCCTACGGTTTGCCATAAAAAAACGCCTTTCATCCTCCACACTGGGGAAGGACGAAAAGCGTATCGCTCTCGTGGTACCACCTTCATTCGTCGCGGCTTTTCAGCAGCAACCTCGTTGAGTTGAGTAATCCATTGACATAGATTACGACTCGACACATCCTGTAACGGGGTTTAACCGGCAAGGTCTACTTTCGACGGCTACATGTGAATGGTTGGTCCACACGGGCTTATAAATCGCGCCCCTACACCATAGG
>JACDAE010000321.1 GCA_013695595.1 Ktedonobacteraceae bacterium
CAAGGTCACCAGCACCACCCCATAGACAATACCTTCTAACAGCTTACGCTCTGGAAGCGTTGTTGGTAAGCTCAACACCAGCGCCACGGAGAGAGCTCCTCGTAATCCTGAGAGGAGGAGAATCGGACGCCATCGGCGAGGGAGAGGGTCTGGTCGTGAGAAGAGCGAAGAGGTCTTCGTGGTCGTACGTTGAGCCATCCTCCGCGCAATGGCATCATGCAGCGGCAACAAGGTGTAGATCATTGCAGCACGACCAATGATCACTCCTATGAGTGCCAGGCCAATACCAGCGAATGCCTGCAAGAGGGAACTCTCTCCAATCTGGATGCCTAGAAAAAGAAACAGCAAGGAGTTGGCGAGGTAGCCAAGAAACTCCCAGACATCGTGGGAAGCTTGACGTGCGCGATCCGAGAGTCCAGTTCGTCGCCCATAGCTCCCCATGATCAGTCCAGCCCCCACCACTGCAAGTAATCCTGATGTGTGCAGAAGGACTCCTAACAGGTAGACCCCGTAGGCGACACAGACCGTTATCGTCATCTCAATCAAATGATCATCCACGAGCCGCAATAGGCGAGATACGACAATGCCAACGCTGATACCAAGCGCCAGCCCTCCAAGAAGCAACCAGAGCACCTCCAGGACACTCATCCACCACGAAGGTGCATGTGTTGCCTCTGATCCTCCAAGTGAGACAAGTAATACGCCAAGCACGAGTTCAAAGATGGCGGCTCCCACTCCATCGTTAAAGAGGCTCTCTCCCTCAACAATGGTTCGGAGACGATCTGAGAGGCCCATCTGACGCAAAAGGGCTAATACGGCAATCGGATCGGTTGGCGAGATCATCGCTCCCAGCAGCAGAACCAGCACCCAGGGAAGCCCCAGAGTCCAATGGAGAAGCGCGGCAACGATGAGCACAGAGAGGAGGAGACCTGGCACAGCGAGCAAAAGCACGGCGAGCCAATTTGCGGTGAGTTGCTTCATATCGACATTCCAGGCCCCTTCAAAGAGCAGTGCTGGAAGAAAAAGGAACAAGACGACATTGGGATTCAAGCGAAGATGTGGCAGGAGCGGAGAGACTCCAATGATGAGTCCAACCACGACCAGAACGAGGGTATAGGGCAGACGCAAGGGTTGCGAAATGAGTGCAACCGCGAGCGTGATTACGAACAGAAGCACCAGGAGCTGGACATCTTGCTGTGTTTCATCTCCAGCCAGTATGAAGCTTACGATGGAAAGAAGAAACGAGTGTTGCATGAGACTCCTTAAAGGGTGACCACTCTACACGGAAGATCTCTTTTTCAGGCTTTATTCATCACTAAAGCGATAGCCTGCTCCAGCAATGGTGAGAAGCAAGCAAGGATTTGCGGGATCAGGATGACAAGAAGATACATAACGACGCTATCAGGGATAACCCGGTATAAGTGGAAGAGGGAAAAGATTGCCGTGAGCAAAATAATACACCCGATTGCAAGGAGGCTATCACCAACATACTGATGCCAGCGTGCTGTTTGCTTCAATCTCAGGAGTGGTAACGACCCAACTTTATTCATGTTCTCTCGCTGTTACTAGTGTAACCTCTTCAGCAAAAAAAGAAGGCTTTTCCTGCTTCCATTCGACAATGGTATTGTACCATGTCTCTGATATTCTGCGCATCATACTTTGCGGGGAAGCTCCATCATCACTAAACCGCTCTTCTTTTTGCGTGTGCGACAACTACAACACGCAGGAACGCAGTTTGAAGCAGTTGTTCCACCACGTGGCAATGGGATAGGATGATACATCACTTCGAAGGGCTTTTCCTGACAATAAGCACATTTCCATTGATAGAAATCCACAATGAGAAGCCAATCCAAAAGGGTGAGTGTTGCCTCGGCATGAACAGATCGCGCCTGAATAATCTGTCCATTCACTCGGTCAAGTTCACGAGCAATAATTAAGTAGTTTTCTTCTGTGCCTGCGAGTTGCCGAATCTTTCGCATGGCATGACGCTTCTGGTCTCGTATCCACTGCGCGACGTGTAAGAGCATTTGCATATCTTCTTGTGTCATGATACGAACATCCTCTAAAACACTCAGCTAATGCGACAGGAAGCTTTCACAAGAGAATCGTAGGCAATAACACTCTCTCATAGTAGGGTCAATGTACCAGAAAGTCTGCATCGATATTTGTATAGTATGCACAAAATACTGATCGATTTCGCCATTTTGCTGATCGTATACTGATCGAAAATACTATTTTCTTGATCTATTTATGACAGAATCTGCATCTTTCCAACATCGGAGGAGTACAATGACATTGGAATGTTTCACTTCCCTGTCAGACTGCTCAAGGTGGTTGCTCACTAGAGGGAAACGTCGCGAAAAAGGAGATGCTAGATTTGCGTCTGAATGATTTCCCTTTTGTTCTTCATCATGCTCGTAAGCGTTGCTCTTCTAAATCGAGTTCTCGTTCCATCTCTCGCAGCACTTCATCATCAATTTGCCCTTGATCACGCAAGGCAATCACCGCTGTCCGTTCTGCCTGAAGCACTTCTTCGCGAAGATGCTGATGCGTCACTGCCTGCTCGGCTATTGGTTCTTGCATTGTGTCATCCGCCTTGACCGACCAGTGCCTGGCCTGATCTTCATAGTGAGCACGCAGATCAGCGAGAAAGGGATTTGCAGCACCATCCATCTGCGCGAGTTCTTCCACTCTGACTAATGCCGCACGAGTAGCTATCAGTCGCGCTTGCCGTAATTCTTCTTCATACATTGTCTCTGTCTGCAATCTCAGCAGGCGAATCAACGGAATCAAGCTTAATCCTTGCCCAACCAATGTTGCCAGAATCACCCCAAAGGTGAGTTCAATGATCAGGTTGCGTGCAGGAAACGCTTGCCCCGTGGCACTCGTCAAAGGTAAAGCCAGCGCTGCCGCCAGGGAGATACCACCGCGTAACCCTGTCCACGCAATAATGGTCACATTGCGCCACCCTGGATCGGGATCTCTTCTGCGCAATCGTGGACTCAGGAGGCGGGACCCATACGTTGCCAGAAAAACCCAGATCACACGAATGACGATTACGCTCACGCTTACAAGCACCACTTCACCAAGCACAGACCCAAACGTCTCCGACGTGATACTCTCCAGAATCGTACGCCACTCGAGCCCGATCAAAAGAAAGAGGAGTCCATTGAGCAAAAAGACCAACACATTCCAGACCGCATTGGCTTGCAGACGAGTATTCGCCGAAAAGAAGCGCGAAGAGTGTCGACTTAAATATAAACCCGCCGCAAGAGCCGCCAGAACTCCAGAGATATGAAATTCCTCAGCCAGAAGATAGGCAGCATAAGGGGTAAGCAACGTGATCGTGATCTCGATAGGTGCATCATCAATGTGTCGATGGAGCCAGGCAATCGGCCATGCCAGAATCAACCCTAACAGGAGGCCACCCAGGCTCACGACGACAAATTGCAGACCTGCCTGCCAGAGCGAGAAGGTTCCGGTCATAACAACTGCGACCGCAAAGCGATAGACAACCAGTCCAGTCGCATCATTGACCATACTCTCCCCCTCTAAGATGGTCACAATCCGGCGTGCAAGACCAGTGCTCTGAGCGATTGCACTGGCGGCAACTGCATCGGTTGGCGAGAGTACCGCCCCTAACACAAAGGCCACGGGCCAGGGCAAACCAATGGCAAGATGGACAACCACTGCAACAATGGCGGTTGTCGCCAGGACGAGTCCAACCGAGAGCAACAAAATGGGACGCAAGTTGGACCGAAACTGTTGCCATGACGTCTGCCAGGCAGATGCATAGACCAATGGAGGCAAAAAGAGCAATAAGATGATATCTGGTTCGATGGTGACACGAGGAAGTCCAGGCACGAGGCCGAGCAGCACGCCTACAAGCACAAGGAGAATAGCATAGGGAATGCGAATGCGCGTGGCAAAACTGGCAACAACTGCCGTCAAAGCCAGCAACGCCAATACCAGCGTAATTGTGGTTGACACGAGCAAGATCCTCCTACAAGGTGGGTTCGAAGACCTCTCTGTTCATCTTCGCCGAGGGTAGTGTACCATAAAGCGTGAGTTGGATCGGGTGTATCTCTTCTTACAAGGACATCTGCTTTTTGATGAGATCAAGACCAAATACAAGGACTCATCACTCCGTTAATCCTTCTCTTGAATATGGCTTATGGGCCTGAAGGCAACCACCACTCCCAGATGAGCAAGAGCACGAAAATCCGCTTCTGTTCCGTCTAATTGATACCCCATGAGACGAGGAAGGACACGGATTGCAACGGGATTTCGCCGGGCATAGTCCAGTAGAGCATCTTCCGCTTCTTCTGATGAAAGGCGTTCGGAGGTTGCTTGAATAGTATGGAGGCCCACGGTTATGGTGACATCGGGCGTCTTCTCAATATTGCGGATCCAATCGGATCGCTCGCCCCAGCCAGACAAGACAGCATAGGTGTTCAGCTTCCGGTCATGTTGAAGGACTTCTATGACCGTTTGATGAAGCTTGCCGCTGGTGCGACCTTTATGAGTCAGGAGAAGGAAGCGTTCTCCCAACAGCCAACCTAGATGGAGGCGGAAGAGCAAGATTGGAAGACGGAAGCC
>JACDAE010000341.1 GCA_013695595.1 Ktedonobacteraceae bacterium
GTCATGGGCTCTGGCGCGGAAACCGTTGAATATACCGCCAGATATCTACAAGAGCACGGGGAGAAGGTCGGGGTCGTGAAAGTACGTCTGTACCGTCCGTTCTCTGTTCAGCAATTCTTGCACGCGCTTCCCTCAACCGTGAAGTCGATTGCCGTCCTGGATCGCACGAAGGCGCCGGGAAGCGTCGGTGAACCATTGTACCTGGACGTGGTTGCTGCTCTTAGCGAGGGGCACAACAGAGGTATATCAATCTCGCCGCACGTTATCGGTGGTCGCTATGGTCTTTCGTCAAAGGAGTTCACGCCAGCGATGGTCAAGGCGGTGTATGACGAACTGAAGCAGGATCATCCCAAAGAACACTTTACGATCGGCATCAATGATGATGTGACGCACAGTAGTTTGAACTATGATCCAGCATTCTCCATTGAGCACTCCGCTACGGTGCAATGCATCTTCTGGGGTCTTGGCTCCGATGGCACCGTGGGCGCAAACAAAAACTCGATCAAGATCATCGGCGAGGAGACCGCGAACTATGCACAGGGATACTTCGTCTATGACTCAAAGAAATCTGGTTCGGTGACCATCTCTCATCTGCGCTTTGGACCTCATCAGATTCATGCTCCATATCTGATTGGTCCTGGTCAGGCTGATTTCGTTGCCTGTCACCAGTTTACGTTCCTGGAGCGTCTCGATGTGTTGAAGTATGCAAAGCCCGGTGGCATTTTCTTGCTCGACACTATCTACACATCCGAAGAGGTCTGGACGCACCTACCTCAAGAGGTGCAACACGATATTATTGAAAAGAAGCTCCATCTGTACATCATCAATGCGCATAAGGTCGCCCAGGATACCGGGATGGGTGGGCGCATCAATACCGTTATGCAGACCTGTTTTTTTGCCATCAGTGGTATCTTGCCACGTGAAGAGGCGATCGCTCAAATTAAAAAGAGCATCAAGAAGACCTATAGCAAACGTGGCGAGGTTGTCGTACAACAAAATTTCCGTGCGGTGGACGCCACACTTGAGCATCTTCACGAGGTCCCGGAAAGCGCGATGATGGGGATTGAAACATTGGCGAACATCCCCGTCGGTGTGAATGGTTCAACACAACGGAATGGTCATGGACGGAGCATTCCGCTGCCAGTACTTCAACGTCGCGCTCCTGTTTCTCTCGAAGCCCCTATGTTTGTGCGTGATGTCCTGGGCCCTATGATTGCAGGCAATGGCGATGATCTTCCAGTGAGCAAACTTCCTATCGATGGCACATATCCATCTGGAACGGCACAATGGGAGAAGCGCAACCTTGCACTAGAAATACCTGTGTGGGACCCGGATATCTGTATTCAATGTGGAAAATGCGTCATGGTCTGCCCCCACTCGGTCATTCGCATGAAAGTCTATGACTCAACCGAACTGACAGGCGCTCCTGAGACATTTCAAACCACCGATGCCCATTTCAAGGAATTTCCAGGCATGAAATATACCTTGCAGATCTCTCCTGAAGACTGCACCGGTTGCGCGCTCTGCATTGAGGCCTGCCCGGTAAAGGATAAGCGGCAGGTTGGACACAAAGCCATCAATATGGCACCTCAACCACCTTTGCGGGAACAAGAGAAAGACAACTGGGAGTTCTTCCTCAAACTTCCCTATGTCGATCCGGCAGCAATCAATCTGAGCGCGATCAAAAACTCACAATTGCTGGAGCCGCTCTTTGAATTCTCTGGCGCGTGCTCTGGCTGCGGCGAAACTCCCTACATCAAACTGGCGACTCAGTTGTTTGGAGATCGCATGCTTGTTGCCAATGCGACAGGCTGTTCCTCAATCTATGGCGGGAACCTGCCAACGACTCCCTGGACGAAGAATGCTGAGGGGCGTGGACCAGCCTGGTCTAATTCATTGTTTGAAGACAACGCGGAGTTTGGCCTGGGCATGCGTGTGACCCTGGATAAACAACAGGAATACGCCTGTGAATTGCTGGCACAGTGCACCAATCTCCTCAATGAAGACCTGGTGGATAGCATTCTGGACGCGGATCAGTCGACCGAGATCGGCATTCAGGCACAACGTGAACGCGTTGCCCTTCTGAAAAAGCACCTCCAGGGTCTGAAAACGACAGAAAGCACTGCGGAATCACGCGTGCGGAATCTCCTCAGCCTGGCTGATACACTGGTCAAAAAGAGCGTCTGGATCATTGGTGGCGATGGATGGGCCTACGATATTGGCTTCGGTGGACTTGATCACGTGCTGGCTTCGGGACGCAATGTCAACATTCTGGTGCTGGACACGGAGGTCTATTCCAATACCGGTGGTCAGGCATCGAAATCGACACCCAGAGGCGCGGTTGCCAAATTCGCGGCACGCGGCAAAGCCACGCCGAAGAAAGATCTCGGCTTGCTCGCCATGGCATATGGCACAGTGTATGTCGCTCATGTGGCAATGGGAGCAAACGATCAGCAGACACTCAAAGCCTTTCTAGAAGCCGAAGCGTATGATGGACCTTCGCTCATCATTGCCTACAGCCACTGTATTGCACACGGCATAGAGATGCGTCGGGGAATGGATCAACAGAAGCGGGCAGTTCAGAGCGGGTACTGGCAACTCTATCGCTACAACCCATTGCTGGCCGAGGAAGGCAAGCACCCACTGATGATCGACTCGAAAGAGCCAACGCTTCCGCTGGAAGAGTTCGCCTATAATGAGACGCGGTACCGCATGTTGCTGCAAAGCGATGAGTCACGGGCCGATACCTTGATGCAACTCGCGAAAGATGATATCCGGCGGCGCTGGGAGCAGTATCAGCAACTGGCACAGGAAGAGCCGCATACAAGCAAATAATGGAAGACAGGAGACTATTAGGATGACCACACCAGATCTCACAACGACCTACCTGGGGCTGCCGCTCAAAAATCCATTGGTTGCTTCAGCCTCGCCAATCTCAAAGCAATTGCACCTGGTACGCCGACTCGAAGATGCAGGGGTCGCGGCACTTGTCATGTATTCGCTATTTGAGGAGCAGATTACGCATGAGAGTTATGAACTCGATCACTACCTGAATCGCGGCACCGAGAGCTATGCTGAAGCGTTGAGCTACTTTCCCGACCTGGATACCTACAACCTGAAATCAGAGTCCTACCTGGAACATTTGCAGCGTGTCAAGGAGGCGGTGCACATTCCTGTGATCGGCAGTCTGAACGGCATCTCCGCTGGTGGTTGGGTCGAATATGCCCGCAAGATCGAACAGGCCGGTGCCGACGCGCTCGAACTGAATATCTATTCTCTGCCAACCGATCCTGACCTGACAGGCGCGGAATTAGAGGAAGAGTACCTCAGACTGGTTCGCGATGTGCGGGCAAGCGTGAAAATCCCTCTTGCTCTTAAACTCAGCCCTTTCTTCACCTCCATTCCCAATATAGCCCGCCGTTTTGCTGAGGCAGGAGCGAATGGATTGGTCCTGTTCAATCGTTTCTATCAGCCCGATCTCGACCTGGAGAACCTGGAGGTCGTTCCCAATCTCCAATTAAGCACATCATACGACATACGTCTTCCCCTGCGCTGGATCGCCATTCTGTACGGTCGTATTCCGGTCGACTTCGCGCTGACCAGCGGTATTCACTCCGCTAACGATGTTCTCAAGGCCATTATGGCTGGTGCGAACGTTGCGATGACCACCTCTGCCTTATTGGAATATGGTGTTGAGCACGCCTCCCAGCTTGTGGACAATGTGCAACGCTGGATGGAGGAGCACGAGTATGAGTCGATCACTCAGATGCGCGGCAGTATGAGCCAGCGTTCAGTTGCCGAACCGACAGCCTTTGAACGCGCAAACTATATGAAAGCATTGAATACATTTAGCCTATAAGAAACATGGTCGAAAGCGATGGGGTGACTCTTTCTCGCCGTGGTGCTTGATTTGTTTTCACGCATGGTGGTAGTATGGTCAATGGTAAGCATTGATCACGAAGAAAGGTTGAGCTAAGGATGGCTTCTATAAATCACCCCATTCGTAAGAATATCGTTTTGTTGGTTCTTATCTTTTTCTATTTGGCAGGATGTGCATCTTCTACAACCGTTCCCATTCCATCCACTACCCCCATTATTGCGTGGCAAAAGACATTTCTGGCCGTAAACTGGTATCAGCAGGATCAGATCACGACGGCGGACCTGTGGAATAGTGGTCCAGACGGCCATTCTGGCATGGGAACCTATCAGAGTAGCTTCAACGGCTATTTTTATCCCAATCTCGACCAGCAATGGCAACAAACACCTGCTGACGTTACCAGTGCGGTAGAACAGAGTCGTGGTATTTATATGAACGTAGAAGCCTATCGCACCGCTGGACCACAAAAAGGCCAACGTTTTCTGAATGGGATCACGAAAGGCATCGATTTCTTGCAGGCTCATTTTCTTGATACGCGCTATGGTGGATACTACTGGCAGGTCGCCAACGACGGAACGGTGAGAGACGATCAGAAGCAGGGCTATGGGAATGCGCATGTGATGATGGTCCTTGCCCAGGCCTATTCAGTTACGCACAATCCAAACTACTTGCAGGACGCCCTTAACCAGTTGGCCATCATCGAAAAGCACTTTGTTGATCCTGCCTATCCAGGAAGCTATCGCCCAAACTATAACCGGGACTTCTCTCAGATCCAGGGGAATAACAATATTGATGTCATTACGCACTATCTTGAGGGATTACTAGCGCTGTTTGATGTGACGACTGGTGCCACCCATAATCATCTCACTCACCTGGTCCAGCAGGAAGGAGATTTTATTGCGTCCCATCTCTATCATAACGAGGACGGATATACCGATCGTGGCTATGTCGCCTACAATTATGACGCGCACTGGCAGCCTTCTCAGCAACCCTATACGCGTGAGACACAATGGTCAGGCGCATTGCAAGCCTCCACAGGCCACAATATCGAGCTGGCCTATCTCGTGAGTCGAGCCATTGAGCGTGGTTTTAACGCAAAGTGGTTAGATGTTGGATACAAGCTCATCAAATTCTGCCTGCTGTATGCCATCGATCCGAAGACTGGTGGTATGCTATACGAGATTACGGACTATCATGGAAAACCCTTGCCGGGCAATCCAGATAACAGCCTCTATATATACTGGCCGCAGGCTGAGACTGCGCGTGCACTCCTGCATTATACGGTTGTGCGCGGCGCGGATTTTGGGAAACAGTTTAAGAAGGCCGAAGCATTTTTCAACCAGTATATGACGGACCAGCACTATGGCGGTCTATGGCAAGGTGTTGATGCCAGCACGCTTAAACCAGGAGACAATACCACGAAAGGCGATATCTGGAAAGCGGATTACCACGAAAATATGTACTTTACCGAGGTACTACGCCTGGGCGCGAAGTATCCAACCCAGATTGCGGCACTCAATAAAAAGTGGGCAGCCGCCTGATAGGTCGATAGTGTCAATCCAAAGTTTGGATTGACCGATTTTAAAAGGAGTGAAGCAGTGTTTTACATCGGTTGTCCTATGTGGGGATATAAAGAATGGGTTGGCACACTGTTTCCTCCTCACACACCCGCCAGCGACTTCTTACGGATTTACAGTCAGAAACTTTTAACAGTTGAGGGAAATACAACTTTTTATGCGCTACCGTCCCAGGAAACCATTGCCCGTTGGCGACAAGAGACGCCCGCAACATTTCGCTTCTGCCCCAAGATCTCACGCGATATCAGCCATGCGGCACGCCTCGATGAACAAAAAAGTGGCACGCTCTTGTTTGTGGAACGCATGCGTGGCCTGGATACACAGCTGGGTCCCATCTTTCTACAGTTACCACCCGCCTTCGGACCCGATCAACTCGCGCGGTTGGAGGCGTTTCTCACGTTCTGGCCGACCGATGTACGGCTCGCGGTAGAGATACGCCATCCCAATT
Source organism: Ktedonobacteraceae bacterium (assembly GCA_013695595.1). Lineage (GTDB taxonomy): Bacteria > Chloroflexota > Ktedonobacteria > Ktedonobacterales > Ktedonobacteraceae > JACDAE01. The sequence continues at coordinate 5,903 of JACDAE010000341.1, forward strand.
TCTTCAAAGAACCTCACTCATCGACGCTCAATGCATTACTCAATCAGCACCAGGTCGCACGCGTTATCATGGATACACGCCCCATTCGCGTCGGAACGGTGGAAGAACAACAGGTGTTGCAAGCCCGTGAGCGCAAACCCGATCTTCCCTTACAGGTCGCGCTCACCACCGATTTTGCCTTTGTGCGCTACATCGGACACCCACGCATGGAGGTCAATGAGCCGTTCCTGAACGAATGGGCTCAGACGCTGGGGCAATGGCTCCTTGCGGGCAAAACGGTCTATGGTTTCTGCCACTGCCCCTTTGAACAACACTCGCCCGACATCTGCGCCGAACTGTATCAACGCGTTAAGGCTGTGGCTCCACTTCCAGCGTTGCCCTGGTCAGAGCAGCAGGATAAGAAACCCGAACAGATTCGTCTATTTTAGACCGTATTGTCGCAGGAGTAATTGAGGGCACACGCAGCGTTGAGGCGGCGAGTGTGGGCGTTGCTCTCTGGCGCGATGAGGCAATAACTTTCTTGTACACCCTCTGGTATTTGTTCGCCATCGCACAGACAGAAAAATGCTGCTCTGCATATGCACGCACAGTAGCACGATCCAGTTCTCTCACACGTGGGATAAACTGCGCCATCTCGTTGGCGTCATGAACCAGGAACCCGCTTTTTTTATGACAAACAACCTCCTGGGCAGCTCCACGAGCAAACGTAATTACAGGACAACCGACGGCCATAGCCTCTAGCATCACCATGCCAAAGGGCTCTTCCCATTCGATTGGATTGAGCAAACCACGCGCACGGCTCAACAGGTCGATCTTCTTCTGCATGTTGACCGGGCCGATATACTTCACCTGCAGGCCGTCAATGAGTGGCTTGATCATATCATTGAAGTAATTGACCGAGACATCCATATGTTTATCAATCGTTCCAGCTAATACCACAGATACACCCGCCTGCTTCGCCGCTGCGATGGCAAGATGAGCACCCTTCTCAGGCACAAAACGGCCCAACCAGGCAAAGAAATCCTCAGGCTGTGCGGTAGGCGCAAATTGTGCTATCGGGATACCATGATGAATGGTCTCTACAAAATGGAGGTTGTGTGGGACCTCAGCACGTGCGCTTTCGCTGATCGCAACCATCGGGGCCGACGCCAGCCATTCCAGATAACACTTATCAGCATCACCTGTCCATGTTTGCGCCCGGTCAAACGGGAAACAACTATGCAGGGTTGTGACCATCGGAGTAGTCATATGCGCAGTAAGAGGGAAAACATACATATCCGCCGCCGAAGAAAGATGCGCATGCACGATGTCGAATTCGTGCTCTTTAATATAGCTGACCGCCTTATACAGGTGGTAATACGCTTTCAAATGTCCCTGCCACGGCACACCCGCATCAATGAGCGAATGGGGGAAAAACGAGACCAACTTCGCAGAAGTGCGAGCATCACCAGGAGCCAGCAGCGTCACATCATGCCCCTGCGCAACCTGTTCCTCTACGAGATTGTAGAGCACAATCTCGGTACCGCCATAGTTTTTAGGCGGAATGGCTATCCAGGGTGGAGCTATATGCGCAATTTTCATACGTGTTTCCTTCCCTCTCCTTACAACCAACTGTTCACATAACACAGTACACTCAAGACGGGTACTAGTGTGTTATCCAACTCTTATACGCCTGACACTCCGGAATAGTTTCTACTATAAGAAGTTTTCTGCTCTTCGGAGGTCAAACAATAAGCACTGGTGAGATCGGATCAGTGAAGTATATATACTCTTGCATGCCAATGATAGTATACCATATATACAAAATTTGAAATTTTATACTCATAGAGCTTCCCTATTCACCCATTTGAGCCGCATCCGGGCTTATTCTGCTCCGCTGCCCCATCGACAACGCTTTTCCCCTCGCACAAACTTTCTGTCGGGGAAAGAAGACGTGTGCGCGGCCCTACACCGCATGGGACACTTCCCTGACTTTTCATTGATATGTTTATATGTTTTCTGTAGCTTTTTTTGATAAGGAGGGCATTATAATGCTATGTGTGAAAACATAGACTGTACATTTGAGGGGTTCGATATGCCCTATACTCAAAAAAGTTGAGTAGAAAGCACAACGTATGAGTTCAATGACACCACTTCAACCAATTGAGGCAAGGGTTGCTTCATCGTGGCAACGTTATCTTTACGATAGCCTTTTCGCTCTTGCTGGCTCACTTTTGATTACTGGCCTTATCGCTTTTTTGCATCTCTATCCTCTTATCCCAAATATCTCAATTCTCTATCTCCTGGTCATTCTAGGGTTAGCAAGCACGAGAGGCCGTTACGCAGCCATTCTGGCTTCCGTTGTGGCCTTTTTCTCGTTTGATTTCTTTCTGATCCCGCCTCTTTATGTCTTTACAATTGCCCATGCTGAAGAATGGGTCGCGCTCTTCGTCTTTCTGGTCACGGCGCTTTTAACGGGGCAGATGGCATCCACGCTCCGGTATCAGGCCCAGGACGCCCAACGTCGTGAGCGTGAGACACATATCCTCTACGAACTGGTGCGAACCACGAATAACGATGAGCGGATGGAACAACAGCTCAATACGATTGCGAAAGCTATTGTGGCGGTCTTCTCCTCATGGGGTATTCACGACTGCGTCATCTTGATCCCTGATAAAACATCGGGTGCTTTAACCATACGCGCCAGTGCGCCTCATTCGTTGGATCACCTGGAACTTTCAGATGATGAGCGCTCGGTCGCGATGCAGGTGATGAAAGATGGGCAGGCGGTCGCTTTACATGATGTGACCCTCGCTCCACAGCGTTCGCCGGGTTTCTCGCCGCGCGTCATTATTCGCAATACACTGGCAGGGCATGCTGCACGGGTACGCCTGATCCCCCTCAAGACGGCAAGCAAGACGGTTGGTGTTCTGCGCCTGGGTATCCAGGGCGGACCATTTTATGAGGCCAATACAGAAACATTGTTGGAGGAGCAAGAGCGCTCCAATCCACGTACAACGTTCTTCTGGACCTTCCTTGATCAGGCGATCTCGGTCATCGAACGCGCCCGCCTGCGCCAGGAGACGATGCGCGTCGAGATATTGCAACGCACCGACGCCCTCCGTAAATCCTTGCTCTCATCCGTCTCGCACGATCTACGCACACCGCTCTCTTCGATCAAAGCTGCTGCCAGTAGTCTGCTTCAGGATGATGTCGCGTGGAATGAAGAAGAGCGTCGCAGCTTCGCCCAGGCCATCGAACGTGAGGCTGATCGGCTCAATCGCCTGGTTGGCAATCTGCTGGATATGTCACGCATCGAGGAAGGTATGCTGAAACTGGAGAAGGATCATTACTCGATTACTGAACTGCTCCAAAACGTCCTGGAACATATGCAGCCATTGCTGCGGCAGCGCGAGATACGCACGTACATAGAAGAGAATCTGCCGATGCTCGATTTCGACTATATCCAGATGGACCAGGTCCTTACCAATCTGATCGAGAACGCCGTCCGCTACACACCACACGATACCCCTATCGATGTAGGGCTCGGACGCAAAGGCGGCGACATTCTGATCACCGTCGCGGACCGGGGACCGGGCATTCCCCAGGGCGACCTTGAGCGCGTCTTCGACAAATTCTACCGTGTGCAGCGTGATAAACGGAAGAGCAATCCTACCGGCTCCGGCCTGGGGCTGGCCGTCTGTAAAGGCGTCGTTGAGGCCCACGGTGGACATATCGAGGCCAAAGCGCGCGTGGGCGGTGGTGTCATCTTTTCGGTGACCCTACCAATCAATAAAACAAAAGCGTTGTCGCTAGCAGCAAACGAGACGGTTCATAACTAGACAAGGTTTTTCTTCGTATACATTAAATGCACGAGTAATCTGTTTAAAAACATTTGCCCAAACTGTAGAAAAAATATCATCACTGTAGGGAAGCCATTTAGTATTCCGTGTGATATCATCACGCTCCACCGGCCTGTCATCTGCCACGGAATACTAAATGGCTTCCCTACAGTGATGATATTTGGTCCGCGATCTGGATATCCAGGTTCAATTTTTAAACAGCATCCATCAGTTCCCTACCCTATATTCCCCTACGGTTTTCACCCAATTGACAACTCACATTACGCTATGACAAGACCATTTTTATTTCCCAAATTCATGTCCTATACAAAAGGATTTTTACGTATGGCAACCACAGCATCTTCGCCAACTACATCGCCTCAAGATAACCCAGCACCGGGCCGCCGGGACAAAATTTGGCTTATCATATTTCTTTCTGTGCTTACTATTTTCGTTCTGGTCGGTTGGCAATTCTTGAGCGTTCATACCAACAATACTGATCCAACTACAGCGGGGCAACCCCTATCGAATGCGCAAATGCACCTGCATACACTGGCATTGGGTGGAAAACCCGGCGTGCTCTATCTGGGCACACATTATGGCATCTTTACCAGTACCGATGGTGGTCGAACGTGGCCTCAAGCTCGTGGCACGCTTAATACGTTGATGGTCATAACCATTGCAATCAATCCTCAAGATGCGAACGCACTGGCACTGGTTGGCATTCCCAGCACATCCGGTAGCGCCCCAGAAGGAGTCTATTTTAGCCAGAATGGGGGCACAAGCTGGACATTGCGCAATCCTCCTGGCCTCTCTCCGTCTGCTTACCCCTCCACATTACAGGCGGGAGCAAGTGGACGGTTCTATGCCTTTTATCTGAACGGCGGCTGGTTCGAGACACAGGATATGGGCATGCACTGGCACACACTGGCGTTGCATAATCTCCCACCGATGCAAACACCTCTACTGCTTCCATTCGCAGACAATCCCACACACCTGCTCCTGGGAGGCGAGCAGGGACTCTTCGAGAGCAGAGATGATGGTCAGAGTTGGAACGCACTACCAGCCGTCCAGGGTTCCGTCTTGAGCCTGGTTGCCTCTAAAACGACGCCCGCAACCATCTTTTGCGCGACAGACCAGGGGCTCTACACCTGGAAAGATGGCAGTACAGCACAGATCAAACAGATCGCCGTATCCGACTCAATGACGCTTTCACGCCTGGCAATAGATGCAACAGGCAAGGTCCTCTACGGCATGGCAGGGCAGAACCTGGAATATTCACAAGATGGTGGCGCACACTGGACGCTCCATAAGCATTTCTCGAGAGGCGATCTGACCGCGTTCGTTCTCGATCCCTACCACCCCGAAAAGCTCTATGTGGGCTTTTTCCTGCCACCACAGGTCATCTACAGCACGAATAGTGGGACAGGCTGGCAGATTGTAACGGGTGGGCATACATTGCCTTGAAGCTCATGCAGTGAGATACGAAAAAATAGGTAGATATCCTTATAGACAACAATGAGACAAGAATGTATGATAGAGAGTAATTTCTAAAAGCCATACATATCTATGCGTACACACCCTATCATCGTTTCTTACTTTCATCACAAGGAAACACGTATGCGTATACGACCATTCTTCTGGGGCTGGCTTGCTGCCGTATGCATAGGTATGCTCATTTTCGCAGCACACACGCAAATCTCCGTACCGGCCCAATTACAGGTTCTTATGGATCAGCAGCAACCGACCGCTACAGGAATGACAACACTGCATCTCCACCTCTCCGATCTGCAGGGATTACCAATCGAAGAGGCAGCTGTATTCCCGGATGCCCACATGACGAATATGCAGATGACGACCAATGATGATCTCGTGCGCTCAATCGGGCAAGGGGATTATAAGGTACAAATCCATCTATACATGGCAGGCCCCTGGGCAATTACGATTCGCGCCAATGCAGATGGTTTTCAGCCGTTGCAAAAGACCCTCCTTGTCCAGGTAGAACCCCTGTAATTCATAATTACATAGCTGAGAAAGATACGCATGAATATTACTACGACTTCGTTAAGGCTCTACCAGATCTACGAGAGAGATGAAAAGATTACGCTTCCACCGATTGTGACTGAACGCATTCAAGCTATGCTGACAGACCCTGAGGAGTTCTCTACGCCCGCTGCCGCCCGCTGCTGGCTGCATCGCAGCATGACCTATTCGCAGGCAACATTTACCACCGACACCTCTTTCAAACGCTCGGAAAGTCATTGTATACTTGTACCGGGCACACAATTCTGGCAATATATCCATGAGGCCGATCTTCAGTTCGTCGTCAGCGCATATCCGGCTCAACATGATTTCTGGCTTCTTACGCCCGCAACACTGGTGGGAGCGGCTCTTCATGAAACACGCAAGGCACAGGGCAACCCCGAAGTGTTGATCGTCGAACAATTTATTTTTACATCTTAATGGATGTATAATGAGGAAACGCGCGAAATCTGGTAGGGTACCAGGTTCACCGCGTCCGCAATTCATTGATTGGTGGCCCAGGGTTGATAAATCACGGACGCGATAAATCTGGTGCCCTACTCTTAATAGAAAGCGAAATATTCAGTGCAGAAATTGACGCAGACGATAAGAACGCTGTCTCGGCGCTGGCATCTTTCGCTTTTTGAAAAGGTTATCCTCGTCAATAGCCTGATGCTGGTGGGTGAGGCATTGGCGGGACTCTGGATCACCAACCATAATCTGGAAAGTCATCACTATCTCATCGATACCAGTTTCATTATCCTGGCAACGCTCCTGACCCTGCTAACCAATATCATTTTGTTGCGCATCAGTTTTCGCCCTCTTTTCGGCTTGCTCTCGACGATCCGCGCCATCAGTACAGGAAGTACCGATGCACGTGCTCCGCTCTCGCCTTCCGATAACGAGATTAACGAATTGGCACAGTCCTTCAATACCATGCTGGATCGCCTGGAAGAGGTGCGCCGCGAACAGACTGCGCTCATTTTACAGGCACAGGAAGACGAACGCAGACGCATCGCGCTCGAACTCCATGATGAAACGGGGCAAAACCTCACCGCACTCCTGGTCCACACGGAACTCTTGCATCAGCGCTTTCAGGTCTTGCCACCCACTACGCGTGCGGACGATACCCATCAACAGATAGAAAAGGGATTGCTACAACTGACAAAACTCACCCAAAACACGCTGGAGAATATTCGTGTGCTTGCCCAACAACTGCGCCCCAGCGTCCTGGACGATCTGGGACTGCTGGCCGCGTTTCGCTGGCTGGTGGCCGATAGTGCCGAACGCCTGCATGTTAGAGTAGATCTACACATTGAAGGGATCAAAGAAGGGCTACATACGCTCCCTCCCGATTATGAAACAGCCCTCTTTCGTATTGCTCAGGAAAGCCTGACCAATATCGCTCGGCACGCACAGACGCATACAGCAGTACTCACTCTCAGGCTGGATACAAGCCAGATCTTCCTGCAGATTCAGGATCAAGGATGTGGCAGCACTCCAGAACAATTGCGTAAGGGCATGGGTATCTTTGGGATGCGTGAACGGGCTACCCTGCCTGGGGGCACACTGACCATCGATACCCATCCTGGGCAAGGGACCACGGTACGAGCGGCTCTCCCTCTTTCACTTAAACAAGAGAGTATACTAAAAGAAATACCAACAACACAGGTAGAAGTAGAGGAGGATTATTTTGACCACCGAACCCGTTGAAATAGCACAACTTCGTATCTTATTGGCCGACGATCACGATATTTTGCGGCAGGGGCTGAAATTGCTGCTGGAGGCCCAGCCTGATCTGCGCGTGGTGGGCGAGGCACGCACAGGCAGAAGCACTCTGGAACAGGTCGCAGCATTGCAACCCAATATCGTTGTGCTGGATATCAGCATGCCTGACATAGATGGGCTGAAAGCCTGCCAGCAGATCCGCAAGCAATATCCCGCCATCCAGGTGTTGATCCTGACAATGCACGAGAGCGAGGAGTACTTCCTGCAAGCACTGCGTATGGGAGCAACCGGCTATCTCGTCAAAAAGGCCGCGCCAGCCGAGTTATGTGCAGCCGTACGCATCGTGGCACAAGGAGGCGCTTTTCTCTATCCTGGATTGGCAAAAGCATTGGTGCGAGCGTATGTGCAACAATCTCCTCAGGCAAACCAGAAGAACTTGCCCGATACCCCTACGCAACAACCAGGGGGCGCAAAACTTTCACAGGTCTTCTCAGCCCTGACACCACGCGAACTAGAAGTATTAAAACTGGTCGCGGAGGGCCACACCAATCAAGAGATCGCGGATCTTCTGGTATTGAGCATCAAAACGGTACAGGCGCATCGTGCTAACGTGATGGATAAGCTCGGCCTGCACGATATCACCCACCTCGTCCGTTTTGCTATTCACTATGGCCTGATCGCACCCGATCTCTAACCATTAAAACAAGGAGATGTTTACCGTGTCTGTATCACCTGCACGCCCTTTCAATGTCACCGAAGCCCAACTTCTACACGCATGCATGAGCACAAAGGCACTTTTCCCTGAAATCGAAGCAGTTCGCCAGCAACCAGACGTCCTGCTTCAGACACCACAAATGCAGCTCATGTTAGCACATACTCAACAGGCTATGCAGGAGATCGAGCATATCCCCCAGACCGATTACACCACTTATCGTGCCTTTCAATGCAGTGGTGAGCGGGGCCACTATGAAGCGGCCTATTTTCTCAAGCGCACCCGCCTGGCCGCCGCCGCTCTCCGCCTGTTGGTGGGTCAGGTGGATCTCAAGGCACATGTAGAGAATTATCTCTGGAATATATGTGAGGAGACAAACTGGGTCCTTCCAGCCCATGAAAATGTCATCATTGATCTTTTTGCGGCTGAAACGGGCTTTGTACTGGCTGAAACGTTGCTGTTGCTCGGCACAACCCTGGAGAGCGAGATTCGACATCGCGTGCGTCAGGAGATCGAGCGACGTATCCTCACTCCTTATCTACGCTTCTATGCATCGCAATGGTGGTATACGACAGACCATAACTGGAATGGCGTCTGCAATAGTGCCGTTGCTGCGACATTCCTGCTTATAGAACCGGAACCAGAGCGTACGGCAAAGGCCCTCACCATCGCCTTACAGGGACTCCAGGTTTTTATCGAGAGCGCCTTTGAAGCCGATGGCAGTTCGTCCGAAGGCGTGAGCTACTGGCACTATGGCCTGATGAACTTCGTCGCCCTCTCCGAATTCCTCTATGCCCGTAGCGCGGGAGAGATCAATCTACTGGCCTCAGAGCGCCTGCAGCAGATCGCGGCCTACCCTGCACAGGTACAACTCTACGGCTCACAGTTTGCCAACTTCGCCGATTGCGATGAAAGCGTCGGATTTAATCCAGGCATACTGACCCGCCTCGCCGAACGCACACACGAGCCATCACTGGCAAAACTACTGGCATCTCCCGCACAACCGAGCAGCGATTGGCGTCTGACGATGTTATTGCGCAATGTTCTGTGGTGGGATAGCAAACAACCCTCGGCATCACCGCTTGCTGACGCCTGGCTGAAAGTCGGTGACATCGCACGCCTGACCACGAAAAATATCCACCATGACTCGATTGTGCTGGCGGTGAAGGCCGGACATAACGGAGAGAATCACAATCACAATGATGTTGGCAGCTTCATCTTGAATATTGCAGGGGAAAACCTGCTGGTTGATCCGGGGCGTGGACTGTACTCACGTGCGTATTTTAGCGACCAACGCTATGAAAACATCTTTGCCAACTCCTATGGGCATAGCGTGCCAATCATCAATGGCAAGCAGCAGGGAACAGGGCACGCTTTCACGGGGCATATTGAGCAGGTCAACAGCGAGGGTGCATACAAGCAGGTGAGCCTGGAATTTGCCAGAGCGTATCCAGTGCCAGAACTGCTCAGTGCAAAACGTCAACTTCTCCTGGGTAGCAGTGGTGAAGAGGCAGGAACGATCTGGCTACGCGATACATTTATCTTCAACAATGAGGCATCAACCGTTGAAGAGGTCTTTATGACGTGGTTGGAATGTACAGTGGATGGACCTCATGCGCTCATTCACGGCATGAAATACGACCTGAGATTGACGATAGAAGAGCCACAAGGCGTGCATTTTATGCTGGAACGCTTAGAAAAAGAGAGTCAGGCGAACGAAAAACCGGGTGTATTGAAACGCCTCAGTATTGTATTGCCACCAGCCAGAAACATACATGTAAATGTGTGTATACAAGCCATCCCTCCTACATTGGGAACGTAATGCTGATTGGCCTTGCGTGCGTTCCCAAAGCAGGTGTAGGGGTGCCCTTTAGAAACCCGCCGGGTTCACGTACACCTTGCCGGGTCCACCAAACACGACAAAGGAGAGCCAGAAAAACTGGACTCTCCTTTGTGAACCCCTAGAAAAGGGACCCGTATGCTGAGTCGAGAGGCAGCTCCCCCAAGTTACCTCTCTACAAGCATGTTTCCGTTGTTCATAGAGATGTTTTGCAAAGCGATGTTTGCAGGACCATCCCCTTCCTGCTTCGTCCAGAACATGCTAAAGAAACTTTAGCTGATGTCCTGTCCACAGGCGTTACTTTCCACCGAACAAGCGGTACTCGTTCCTTGCCATCATATTACTATAGAGTGGTGGTCCCCCCCAGGGCCGCCGCTACATAGTAACATTTTGTTCCCCACGCATAGAATACCTCATCGCCAGTAAAAAAAGGTTGACGACATGTTAAGATGCTATGGAGATTCATCGGAATACGGCAATTTGTGGTTAAGAAACCAACATCATGCACATTTCATGCTTACTCGCATCACCACACGCTCATCTCAGCCCTTATTTAGGCGATGGAATGCAGCTTGCCCGTCTTCACATCATAGACAAAGCCACGGATCTCGATGCTCTCTGGAATAAGCGTTGAGGTGCGCAAAAAGGTGATATCGTCACGTACCGATTGGTCCAGGTCCTTAAAGGGCAGGAAGGCGATATGATCGGCATCGGCATGCAGATCGTGTTTGATCTTCTCATGAATAACTTCATCTGTAAATGTGAGCATGCCGCAATCGGTATGATGCAGGATGACAATGGTATTGGTTTCCAACAACTGCTCCGAAATGACCAGCGAACGCAACGCATCGGCGGCTCGTCCACCAGCATTGCGAATAACGTGTGCATCGCCCTCTTCAAGGCCTAAGATACGCGCCGGGTCCAGGCGAGCATCCATACAGGCAAGTACAGCAACTTTTCTTCCCGGAGGTAAGGGCAAGTCACCCTTCTTGAAATTTGATGCATACTGATCATTGGCATGGAGAAACTCATCAACAACTGACATACAATGCTCCTTCGTGAAAATAGATGGGACGCTACTTTGTCCTCTCTTTCACGATACCACATGTATATCATTCGTACAAGTTATATATTTTATTCTTATGGGTTATATAATCTGGGAGACAATGGGACACCGGGCTTATAAATCGCGCCCCTACACCATATGGTTTATTTTATCACATATTGCCCAATTTTCATGAAATAAACCATATGGTGTAGGGG
>JACDAE010000363.1 GCA_013695595.1 Ktedonobacteraceae bacterium
GGTATAACCCCCTGGGCACCTGTTTTACTCACATCCTGGCCGCCTCCGCCACATTTCTGGCAACCAGTCGCAACAACCTCTGAGGCAATCAGTTTGCAGCGTCAGGTGTTTCCCGTTGCCAGGGTCGCGCAATGGAATGCGTTTATCGCTCCCGAAATGCTGCGTGGTAAATGTGATGAACGCTCAGATGTGTATTCATTGGGCGCAATACTCTATCTGCTGCTCACCCATTATGCGCCTGTGGCGGCCAGGCACAGGTTACAGGTTGTCTACGAGACGAAGCTGTTCGCCTGGGGCGAAGAGAACATCACACATCGTGAGAGTAGCAGTGATAGCCTTGAGCTAATTGCACCCCATCTGCTCTATCGGCACATTTCGTCCACCTTAGAGCAGGTTTTGTTGCATGCCCTGGAGTTGGACCCATCTCTGCGCTATCCTTCTGTGTTTGCCCTGGTCGAAGCGTTGGAAGCAGCAGAGTTGGAGGCGTCTGCTACACATTCTCAGAAAGCTGGCATCAGAAAGCTGCTCCAACGCACCAGACGCTAAAAGGTGCTCACCTGAGCTTATCAGGTTGTTGCCAATGGATTTGTATCACGCTTGCTAAGAAGGGTGATATAGAAGCCCAGGATCACCAGGAGTGGATGTTCAGGCAAGAGAATGGCCTCTATCTCGACTCTTGTCAGAAGGTCGCGTGTCCATGGGCTATTTTGAAAATGGATGAGACAGGTATCGGGCAGGGCTTTCCATGCCTTTTTCGTGCCCCAAAAGTTTGCATTCTCCCATTTAAAGAGGCGACCATCGGCAAATTGCAATGTACCACCACCCCAACCACGGGTGTAGGTAGCGAGAATCGGCTCTGCTTCGCTGGCTCGGATCATAACCTGTTGCTTGAAAAAACCTTCTCGTTTGATAACGAAACTTCCATCGGCTGTCAGGGCCTGAGCAGCGGTTGCCCAACTGCTCATATCCAAGGTCGCAAGTACTGTCTCGCCCGCAAGAAGTTCATAGTGATGCTTGATAGCCGGCGATGGCGTCCATAGAAGGTCCTGTCCTGCGAATTTGTGTATCGGAATCATCATTGCCCGTCATCCTTCCCTGGCAGGAATACAACTCTGCATAAGCAGTAGGTAGATGACGCTAGTATACTTCATAACAAGCTTACAAACAAGCTACTGTTGCATCAGGTTTACTTTTGTAACATAGTGATTCCTATGTTTGGAGTCAACAGGTGGGTTCACAAGCCAGCCTGTCGCCGCAACGGCCAGATCAATACCTCTTGCAGATTTGCATAATGTAATAATGGTGCGGTATCGGGCAACTGAATGCCATGCGCTGAGGCCATCGTGTTGCGCGTGATCTCCAGTTCTGCCTGTTGCAAGGGCCAGCGACCGTGGTGGATATCGCCTTGATAAATGGTATTGCCTGCTACGGTGTAGAGGTAATAGCGTTCAGTGAACCAGTGCTCAAGTGAACCAGGCTCTGCATAAAATATTGGTGTGGTTGGGCGATACAACACGCGAAATTCGGCGGCAGGTGCACCACGATGGGTACGCTGGCTGCGGTAATCGATCGTATCGATCAGGCGTTGACTGTGCATAGTTGCATTGAAGTAGGGGAGGCGAAAGAGCGTGCGTGCGATGGCGACCGCAACGGGATTGGCGGCGTCCAGGCTGAAGAAATAGACGCCCGGAAGTCCTCGCACACTCACATAGGTACGCACATTCAGTTCAGGAAATTGCGATATCCAGGGTAGCGATGGGATGCTTCTGGGATGTACCTGGCTCATATGAAAGGGGACAATGCCAATCCAGGCCTCTCCCTCGAAGGTGTCCAGGATTAACGCAGGTGGGAGCAACGAACGCAGAGCCTCTGGTTGGAGCGGCCAATGGGCGAACAGCAGCTCATTCCAGACCTGTGTCATTACCCATGGCCCCTTTGTGATGGGATAGAGCCTGTGTCCAACATCATGCAATATTTTCTGCGTGTCCATTTTTTGCATTGTGATTACCTCTTTATATGATTATGGTTGTATACTCGCTGGCCCTATAGTAATTGTAGCAAACGGTATGTAGGCAAGAAACTTTTTTCTATCCAATGCGTATAGGGTTTGATGAGTTTTATTAATCGACGTTATCTTTATTAAGAGATATTTCATTATTCAAGGAGCAGGTATGATGCAAAATCAGGAAGGCATGTCGAGGCCACCGCAAAATTCATTGTCCGATGAACAAGCGATCAATACAGATCCTCGTGAGCAGCGACAGTGGCAGGAGACGCCGCCACAACAGCAAAACTATGAAGAGCGTTCGTACGAAGAAGGCTATGTGGGTATGGATGCCGATGATATGTGGCACTCTCGGCAGGATGAAAAACTGCGCCCAAGATCAACAGGCCAGCGCAGCCCTAATATCTTGTTGTTACTGCTTGCTTTAGTGTGTGGCGTCATTATAGGGGCGACCGTTATTGGAGTTCTCCTCACGTGGTTGAGCTGGTTGCTCCTCACTATCCTTGTGACCGTAGCAGTTGCTATCGCCATCCTCAACTGGCGCACGGTGACCATCCCTATGCCGATGCAGAGCTTCTCAGTGTCTCAATACCCGCGCCTGGTCATCAATGATACGATGGGCACGATCTCTATTCGGAGAGGTGAGGAGGGCGTCGTGAATGTGGCTCCAACCAAGCGCGTAAGTGGCATCAGGGTCACACCTGAGAATATGCGGGTAGGGTATGAGCTACTAGATAATATGTTGCACATCTCCACGCAGCTTAAATGGAACCTCTTTGAGTTTGGCCTCAGAAGAATTGACCTTGAGATCACGGTACCAGAGGCCTGCGATGTGCAGGTAATCAATGGATCGGGGCGTATCACCGCTCATGGACTGCACGGAAATATTCAGCTAAAAACTGGGAGTGGTAGAATTGAGGTAGGCGACCTGCGTGGAAATGTATCTCTGAATACTGGTAGTGGCTCAATTACTGGTGGAGGGGTGAATGGGCAGCTATCCCTGGCAACTGGCAGTGGCAGGATAGAGTTATTGCGCTCTGTTATGGCAGGGACATCACGTATGAAAACGGGTAGCGGCTCAATAACCTTTGATGGTACCCTCGATCCACGTGGCAACTACGAGATGAAAACGGGTAGCGGCTCCGTTCACGTTACACTTGCATCCGATGCATTATTTCGCCTGCAAGGGTCAACCGGCTCCGGTAGAGTTGTGAACGAATTCGACGGTTTTGCGCCTGTAGATGGATCTCAGGCACCATTAAAGATAAAGACGGGTAGTGGTAGCATCCATGTGTACCGGTCAGGGTTGTAAATAAACTATTCCTCCAACGTTGGAAACTCCGTTACACGCAGATCGGTGCATCCGTATGGAATGAGCGTCAGTTCCTTCCGTGGCTCCGTTGAGCGTACCGGACTCTGCGGCAATGGGCCAGCAGCATTATGTTCAATTGTCCATTGCGGGACACGTCTTCCATGCATTTTGAGATGGATTGGCGCACCTTCCGGCGAAAATGGCATGGTACCGACTGGACGAGAAACGAACGAGCAAGAGCGTTCAGGATGCTCGCGATCGATCTCCATGGCATAATTCCAGGATGTCAGGGGATGGACCTCCCAATCTGCATGGGGTAATATTCCCCCGATTTGTCGCCACTGCGCGTTGAATTGAAGAGAATATACCAGCGGCCCGCGCTCGATAGCCATACTGTTAGCGTAGCGCGTCTGCGTTCTGATTGGCATGGACAGGCGCAGATGAATGGACGTTGGTGTATTCCACTCTTGCTCAATTACATAAAATGTCCCGGCTTGTACCCGCTCATCTGCTTGCTCATCTAGCCTTACTGTGGCCTCCTTTGCCCATTCAGGGATGCGCAATTGCAAGAGAAAATGCACAGGCTGCTCGCTGGAGACATGAATATGTACGTCCTCCTCGAAGGGATACAGCGTCTGCACCTCGATATGTACTGGAACGCCAGCTACAATAGTTGATATGGTGCAAGGTGCATAAACCAGGGCAACCAGACTATCATCAGGGCCTTGCATCCAGAGATGGGTAGCCAGTTTGGGCCATCCCTGGTGCATATTAGCGGTACAGCAACCAAAGTTTGGTGCCAGGCCAAAGATATTCGCGTCAGATCCATTCGTTGTGTACAGATGATCCTCCGCGATGGCGCAAATGACCTGATTGACCTGCTGATCATACTGGTGCGCCCACATGTCTGGTTTGAATGTAGCGGGTAGTGCATTAAAGGCGATGCGTTCCAGGCGATCGGCGAAGCCCGACGTGCCGGAGATAGCAAGCAACGTCTCCAGCGAGAACATATACTCGACGACCGCGCAGAGTTCGGTCCCTTGCGATGGATTTTTGCCAGCCAGCACCTCATCGCCGGAGAAGACGCCCGTCACCTGCCCATGATAGGTATCCAGTGTCTCCATCATCTGCTCGACCGCCTGCCTGTCCACCTCATTATGAGTGAGTTGATACCAGAGGGCGGGTTGTTTCAGCGCCATCGCATTATTGACAACGTGGCTCTGGAACTGCCATTCTGTCTGCTTCTCTTTGTAGGGGAAATCCACAAACTGAGCCTGCCAGTCAAACGTTTGCTGTTGTATAGTGCTTGCCAGTGTGAGCAACCATTCTTCCTGAGTGCGCCTGTAGAGCCAGTAGATGCTCAGGACAAGATCGGCACCGCGCAATTGTGCCCAGGAGGTCAGGGGTGTCTGCTCTACCTGTCCCTGCAAGCGGCGTAAGAAACCCTCCATAGCACCAATCACACGTGGATCGGTGGTTGCTTCGTAATACTGTGTGAGCGCTTTGAGCACGATATACACGGGCCAGGGATCATACTGATAGCCATAATTTGTATCATGGATTGGTCCTAGCCAGCCATCCTCTTGCTGATGGTCGAGGATATAGTTAATCCAGTGTTGCACTTTACTTTTCAAGCGCTCATCATCCAGCAAAAATGCCAATGGAACCAGGCCATCGAGCCAGTAGGGTGCACGTTCCCAGCCTTCGCCGCTGCCACCGATCCACGCACTATCGGCGATGTCAGGCCAGAACTCGTCGAGGTGCCCACTCAGCCCGTTTGCCTGGATGCGAAGCTGGTTGAGTAGCCAGCCAGTGGGATGAATATTACCTAAAGACAATGGATCAAATGTATTTTCGAGTAGGTCTGGTGGTGTGTGCATATGGTGCATCTCCTTTAAATTGCTTGACATCCCCTTAACACAAACGCACTATAATAGAGGGAGGAAAAAACTGTCCCAATTGAAAAACAAGAACTGGAAAGTTACAAACACCCATGAACACCATCTACCTGGTACGCCACGCCGAAAATGTTGCCAATCTCACCAAAGAGTTCTCTCACAGGCTCGTTGATTATTCTCTCACCGCCAAAGGTATCCTGCAAGCGCAACAAACGGCGGCCTACTTTAAAGATAAGCATATTGACGAAATATATTCTTCACCCCTCAAACGGGCCAGGGAAACGGCAGCGATTATCGCCCAGGAAGACCACCTGCCTGTAAGTATCGTAGAACAATTCCGCGAAGTCAATGTTGGATCGTTGGAGGGACGCCCACCCAACGCCGAAAACTGGGCACTCCACGAACGTATTCTACACGACTGGAAGACGGGCAAGCATGATACAACCTTTCCTGATGGTGAAAACTATACGATGCTGCTGGCACGTATGCGCTCAGGGATACGCGAGATTAGCGCCTACAAAGATAATCGCAATATCGTCGTTGTGGCGCATGGCGGCATTATTACTGGCACAATCGCGAACATTTGCAAAGGTGTAGATTTAGAGCAATTAATCCATGTAGAAAATCATAATTGCTCGATCACTGAGATTGAATGTTCGGTAGATGGTGAACAGATAGATGCCCACTTGATACAATGGGCCTACTATAGACACCTGCATGGAGAGGCTGCTGAATTCGTTTCAGGCACCTATCAATTTGAAACGCAGCCTTGAGCGAAACACCTTTGCATTTCTTATCGCATGCTACTTTCGCCTTCAAGAAGAGGGCTGGAGAGTTTTAAAGTACCCATAACTCTCGCCCACATAGCGATACCCAACCGCTTTGTAGAAAGGAATGGCCTCTTTTTCCGCCACCAGGTTAATGCCTGCACGAGGGTAAAGAAGATGACACGCTTGAAGAAGGAGGCGACCAATTCCTTGCACGCGTTTGTCAGGATCAACGAGCAGATCCGTAATATGCACGGTGATGCTTTCATCCGTTAATCCCCGTACGTAGCCTATGACGCGCCCATCCTTCGCTGCGACGATAGCGGGCCATGCATTGCGCCACGATGCAAGCACCTCTTCTGGCTGATGATGCGTTGGCCATCCATGAAGATCAGACAGACGCTGAATGTCTGGCATATCAGCGTCTGTCCAGCCGCGAACCTGAATCTCAGGCGGGAGTTGCAATGCTGGAAGAATAGTTTCGAGTTGTGCTTGTCGCGTAAAATTGTCAGCCATAAGAGAGTTGCCTTTCTTGCAAGGATAGTATGCCAGACGCCATTGCATCCCTGGCACGGGTTTATGAACCACCTACAAATCACCCGCCACCCTGCAAAACACAGCCTTCAGATAGACCGTTTCCGGCATTGCCAGATTGGTTGGATGATCGACGCCATGGGTATATGTCTCCAATAACTGTACCCCACGATGCCGCGCACTTTGCGACAGAATGCCCAGCAGATCATCCATACCAACAACGCCAGAGCAGGAGCAGGTTAATAAAATCCCACCTGGTTGTAAGACCTGCATCGCTAATGTGTTCAGGCGGCGATAGGCCTTGAGCGCCTGCCCACGTGCATCCTTCGTCTTGGCAAACGCTGGTGGATCAAGCACCACGACATCGAAGAGCTCTCCGTTGCGCTGTGCCTCTTCCAGGTAGTCGAATACGTCGGCGGTCACAAACTCGTGTTGTGCGGGGTCCAATCCATTGAGCGTAAAATGCTGACGCGCAACCTCCATTGCCGGTGCCGAGACATCAACGCTGGTCACACGTGTCTCTGGATTCGTCAATGCAGCGTAAACCGAGAAACCGCCCGTATAGCTGAAGCAGTTCAGGACGCGCTTGCCATGTGCATATTTACGTAATGCCTCGCGCTTATCACGTTGATCCAGGAAGAAGCCTGTTTTCTGCCCATGCCAGGGATCGACCAGGAACTGAACGCCATTTTCGCGGATTGCCACCTGTTCGGGCACCTCGCCTGAGACAACGACAGGTTCCTCGACCTCCAGACCTTCGCGCCGACGTGCGGTGCTGTCGTTGCGCACCAGTATGCCGGTGGCCTGGGTCTCCTGTACGAGTGCCTCAATGAGTTGGGGGCGCAATTGTTCCATGCCCGCCGTCTGGATCTGCACCACCAGTATGTCGCCGAAGCGATCGACGACCAGGCCGGGCAGGCCATCGCCTTCGGAATGAAGCAAACGATAGGCATTCGTGATGGCGGGATCAAAGACACTGCGCAATGCTACCGCTCTGCGTATCCGTTGGCGCAAGAACTCAGCATCGATCATTTCGTCCTGGTTGCGTGTCAGAATACGAATGGCGATATCGGTCTGTGGGTTATAATATCCACGTGCCACGAACTGACCGGTTGCCGATTTCACGTCGAGTAGCCCGCCAGCTTTTACCCAGTGTGGAGGCTGTTGCAGTGCCCCTGAGAAGATCCATGCGTGCCCACCCGCTAAGCTTTCATCGCGGTGGGGCTTTAACGTCGTTGAAGGATAATGAATAGTCGCTTGCATACCCTGGCTCCTTAGTTTTCTATAATGATTTCTGGGATATTATCGCACAATGGCACATGGATTTATCGGGTGATGGTAATTGGCTCTTGTCTCCCTGCAACGTCTTTGTTACCATAAGATTAATACAATTTATTTGCCAGGAGAATTATACTATGCCGAAGATTGAACCCATTACGCTCACAGGGAAGCTTGTACGCCTGGAACCGTTGCAGATGAAGCACGCTGCTGAGTTGTATCAAGCAGCCAAGGATCACCCGGATATCTGGACGTATATGCCTCTAAACCCTATTCGCTCATTGGCTGATATGGAGCAGGTCATAGCTAAGGCATGTCAAAAGCAGGAAGAGGGCACCTCTTTGCCCTTTGCGATTATTGATCTAGCTCACAATCGTGCAGTTGGTTCAACCCGTTACCTCGATATTCAGCCCGCGCATCGGGGTCTGGAGATTGGCTGGACCTGGCTATCGCCTTTGGTGCAACGGACTGGCATCAATACCGAATGTAAATATGTGCTGTCACAATATGCTTTTGAGACATGGGGTGCGATCCGTGTCCAATTGAAGACGCATCACCTGAACCTTAAATCGCAACGTGCCATCGAACGCCTGGGAGCGGTGAAGGAGGGCACGTTGCGCAATCACGTGATCATGCCAGACGGCTCTTATCGCCATTCAGTCTACTACAGCATTATAGATAGCGAGTGGCCCGTGGTCAAAGCTGGGCTGGAAGCGAAAATGCAGAGGCCGAAAGCGGGCTTGTAAACTGCGCCCGTACACGATTTACATCTATGCTGTGCCAAAACTCAATCCCAACTGGCGCAACCACTTGCGGTATGCCACCGCCGTACGGTCAGAGCGCAGGTGCAACTCGGCCTGTAGATCGAGCGGCAGCAGTTCCGGGCGCTGTGACTCAACGATCGGCACATCCTGCAACGTGATCACATCCTGAAAATTGCGCACTTCTTCCTCGGACATGTTGCCATAATCCATCGCAACATGTGTCCAGGCAATCGAGCGCAGTTCGGAGACGGGCGTCACCGTGAAATACATAGCAAAGCGCGGGCCAGACGACGATTTAATAAAGAAGGCCGTCAGGCTGCGTAACACATCATAGGTATAGGTGACGCTGGCCCCTGCGCCCAGGCCATCGGGATCGGGCTGCCAGACGGTGATATCGCGTGCCGTCACCCCATCCGGGCGTATTTCAACCTCATAGTCGTTGATTTCGGGCCGTTCGGGATCGCCCAGATAGCCCTGATGCACAAACGGGAAATGAGCCACATCCAGAAAGTTCTCGATTGCACGCGGCCCACTGGCGTTATAGTGATAGGGGCCGCAGTGTATCTTACGAAATGAGGGATCATCCCATTGCGTGAAGGGCGCGATATCCTGCGTTGGATTGCCCAGCGAGACCCAGATCCAATCGTATTGCTCACGCACCTGATAGGTCTTGACGCAGGCCGTTTTGGGTGGTTTTTGCGTTGGGTGGGCCGGGAAACGAACGCACTGTCCAGTCTCGTCATACGTCCAGCCATGGTAGGGACACATCAGCGTCTCGCCCTGGATCTTTCCGAGCGAGAGTCGCGTCCCCCGATGCACACACAGATCGCGCCAGGCGTGGACCTTCTCATTCACTCGCCACAATACGATATCTTCGTCTAGCAAACGTACAGCCATCGGTGTATCGGCCTTAAGATCGGGTGCATATGCCACCACGTGCCAATCATTGATGAGGATAGGGTCATGTAACATAGAGGTATAGCTCCTTTCGCGCTCATTTTATGACGTTGATTTGGGCATCGTCAACGCGTGTGTTGCCAGGGACATGATGGATGTGTGTGCACGGGATGTGTGTGCATGGGATGTGTGTGCACGGGATGTGTGTGCACGGGATAATAAATGGCTCCTCTACAGAAAAGGATGTTGTTTGTGTGCACGGGATAATAAATGGCTTCCCTACCTTGATAGTATTTCTCCACAATACAGGTATTTATTCGTTAAAGAGCAATCATCGCGTCCGTGCTGTGTTGAGTAACGAGGCTGACTCTCTGGCAGGCTTTGCATTCTCAAGGATAGACAAAATGGGCAGATCTAGTGTAATCTCTTCTCTGAAGTGGCCTGAGATGGTTTCTCTCAATGAAAGGAAGCGTGCTATGATTGAAGCGCCGAGTCCACCACCCATCCGCGCTTCTACAACCACCGTCATGGTCGCTGGGAAGATCAATCCATCGATTTCGCCGCATCTACACACATCCACACCGTAGAGGTGAATGTTGCGATCGTGCCAAAGGATGAGTTGCTTGCCTACAAAGCCATGCTTGACCGCGACGTTGATCATCTCGATAGAGAACAAATAATGACCGCCTCCTGAGAAGATTTTTGCGCACGCTCTCAATCGGTAGGCATTAACCACCACAAAATGGAGAGGAACCCGCTGATCGAACTATTCTCAACCAGCGGGTTCCCTCTTTCGTACTTCAGCCACTAGAGCTTCTGCAGGTGGATCGCGGCAATAACTGGATCGGTATGATGCTCGGAATTGTTACGGATCTCGGCCTTACGCAGGTTCGCCGCGCTATTAATAAGTGCTATATGAGTGAATGCCTGTGGATAATTCCCTAATGCGACGTTGTTGCGCGTGTCGATCTCCTCGGAGAAGAGGCCCAGGCGACCAGCGTATGTCAGCAACCGTTCAAAAAGCGAACGCGCTTCTGCAATACGACCCTGTAACGCCAGGTTGTCAACCAGCCAGAAGGTGCAAAGACCAAATGTTCCCTCTGAACCGGCCAGCCCATCATCTGAGATGTAACGATACACAAATCCATGCTCATCCGTCAGCTTTTCCATGATGCGATCAACCGTTGAACGCATGCGTGGATCGTCCGCCGGAATGAAACCGACCAGGGGCAATACCAGGTTGGATGCATCTAAAGTGCTATCACCATAGGATTGTGTGAATGCACCTATTGCCGGATTGTACCC
>JACDAE010000372.1 GCA_013695595.1 Ktedonobacteraceae bacterium
CTCTATGACTGCCCGGACGTCGCTGTGGGCAAGACGGGCTGCCGCTGTCGCGTCGTGGTGGCCACCCACCCGGCTGTCTCGAAAAAGTGCCGCATTGGTCAGACCCGCAAGGGCGTGGTCTACGAACTCTTTTTCACCCAACTCCCGCAAGACGGGTTCACCGCCTCCGATGTGATCGCGCTGTACCTGCATCGTGGTGCCTTTGAACCAGTGCTCTCCGATGAAGACTGGGAGATCGACCCCGACCGTTGGTGCAGTCACTCGCCTGCTGGACAAGAAGCCTGGCAGATCGTCGCGCAGTGGGTATGGAACCTCCGACTGGAACTGGGTCACCAGATCGCCCCAACTCCGATGCGCACGACCGAGTTTGCTCCCGCCATCCTCCCCGTCCCAGAGACCCCAGCGAAGCTGGCACCTGTGCAGGGCTACGAACCCCCTTCGGTTGCTGCACCCTGGAAAACTGGCCGCTTCTCTGGGCAGGACTTCGCCCTCCAGTCGGACGGGACAGTGCGCTGTCCAGCTCATCAAGCGCTTGTGGCGCACGAGCAACGCCGAGAAGCCTGCGTGTGGTCTACGCGGCCAGTATTCGCAGTTGTCGTCCCTGCCCTTTGCGCCACCAATGCCAATGGGAGGGGAGCGCCACGAAGAAACCTCGGCAGGTGAGCGTGTTGCTCCATCCTCTCCAGGTTGGTCCCGCGCCGCTGCTCTGGCGCGATTGGAGCCGCAGAGAGCACCGGCGTGCCTGTATGCAGCTCGTGCGACACCAACGGATCGACGTGAGCATGCCGTCTCCCGCCACAACCTCACGATGCCAGACTGCCGTGATTCTTTCCCGCGCGCAGCGTGCCCACTCGCGTCTCTCGTGGGCTGAGCGGCTCGCTCGCAATGCGCGTGGCCC
Source organism: Ktedonobacteraceae bacterium (assembly GCA_013695595.1). GTDB lineage: Bacteria > Chloroflexota > Ktedonobacteria > Ktedonobacterales > Ktedonobacteraceae > JACDAE01. The sequence goes on from JACDAE010000372.1 coordinate 899, forward strand.
AACAGCCAGCCAGGTGACCATCAAACTCTTCGGCGTCCCAGAAGACGTTGCCACCTCGCTCGGCTTGACGATGGCTTAATGTCGTCTTGACCGTCGTTGGATTTCCTCTTCTCGGACAAACTTGTTTCTCCGAGTGGAGACGCGTGCGCCTCTTTTCCTGATTGTTCCCCAATTCTGCCCATCTCCTGCCCTTTTTGCTTTCCATCCTGCTGTTTTTGCCCTCTTTCACGGGCAGGTCGCTCCGTTCTGCACAACCTCCTCTCATCAGATGAGCATTAAGCTCTTCAACAATCTCGTTGCGCAATTCGTGGGACTTACAAGATCTGCGTCGTCGCGGGGCAATGCAAGTGGATCTGATCGTAACCGATGGGCATGATGGATTACTTTCAGCGGTCTCCACCCTTTTTACCGCGACGCCACGCCAGCGGTGTTTGGCTCATAAGCAGCGGAGTGCTGATGAACGCAATTGCTCATCGAGAGGAGAAGGAGGTGGCAGCAGAGCTGGCCGGGATCTGGAAGTCACTGACGAAAGAAGAAGCACTCACTCAATTGGCTGCCTTCAAAGGCAAATATCACCTGCGTTATCGCGAAGCGATCCGTAGCCTCTCAGAAGATGAGGAGCATCTCTTGACGTTTTATGCCTTCCCGCAGGTTATGCATCGCTATATCCGCAGCACCAATGCCATTGAAAGTTTCTTTAGCAATGTCCGACAGCGGACGGATCAGATTGACGCGTTTACGACGGAAACCAGTTGCCTGACCATTGTCTGGGCTGTGATGCAGGATATACGGTTGCCAAAGATTCCCGTCTCATAAAAACGGAACTCTGGGAGCTGTTATCACGATACAAGCAACCAACCTGAATAGGGTGGTTCAGGGGGTGAATTTTGCCAATTTTCCTCTGCAATGATAGATACCCCGAGCTCTCTTTTTCGGATTGGCCTCGTTTTTCTTCGTCATGGGTTTTGAAAGAGGCTGCTTCGTGTGGACAGGCTGCTTGCTTCTGTCTACGGATTGGTCTATCACATTCCCTTTGCTTGCTTCGCCCTTTACTGCTACACAACAATTGGGATGGTGTCATTGTATGGCCTTATTGCCCTGACCGATTCTGTATCATGAGAAACTCCTTGACATACCTCTGCCTTTTGTGTATATTTATATCGTAAAGCGATACTAAAATAAAGGGAATGAAGTGTCATCAAGATCTCATTTCATCTCATTTATGAAAAGCTAAAAGCAGAGGAAATATGTATCACATGAAAAAAGAGGACGTAGGACGTATGTTTTTCATTGTGTGGCAACGCTTTGTCCATGCATTCAGAAACCTGGGAAACCATGAGGTATTAGGTAAGCTTGGTGATTTTACCGCGAATTCGCGTATGATCCTTCTCTCTTTCCTTGCACTTGGTATTGGCATCATTAGCGCGTTCGTTGCGCTGATTCTGCTCAGGCTCATTGGACTTTTCACCAATCTTTTTTTCTTTCAGCGCTGGAGTACCGCTCTTGTTTCTCCTGCTGGTAATAAACTCGGTCTCTTTGAAGTACTTGTTCCTGTTATTGGTGCCCTCATTATTGGCTTCATGGCTCGTTACGGCTCTGAGCGTATCCGTGGACATGGTATTCCTGAAGCGATTGAAGCCATTCTTATCAATGGAAGTCGTGTCGAACCGAAGGTGGCACTCTTAAAACCGCTTTCTTCTGCCATCTCTATCGGTTCTGGCGGCCCCTTTGGAGCTGAAGGACCAATTATCATGACGGGAGGAGCAATCGGGTCGATGATTGCTCAGCTCTTTCATCTCACAAGTGCTGAGCGTAAGATCCTGTTGGTTGCTGGTGCTGCTGGAGGGATGTCGGCTACTTTTGCCTCTCCCGTTGCAGCGGTGCTGCTTGCGGTCGAACTCTTGCTCTTTGAGTGGAAGCCACGCAGCCTGGTCCCTGTTGCACTGTCAAGCGCTGTTGCAGCCATTATGCGATACTATCTCCTCGGGCCTGGTCCGCTCTTCCCCACTCCACCCCATGCTGCATTTATTGGTGTAGGAGGATTTCTTGGGTGTGTCCTCGTGGGATTGTTCGCTGGTGCACTTGCCGCACTTCTGACAATGGCAGTCTATGCAAGCGAGGATCTTTTCCATCTCTTACCTATACATTGGATGTGGTGGCCTGCTATTGGTGGCCTGATCATCGGAATTGGTGGCTTGATTTTCCCTCAGGCTCTCGGCGTTGGGTACGATATGATTGGAAGGTTGCTCCAGGGCAATGCAACGACTGGCTTGATACTTGGCATTCTTATCATCAAATCTCTCATCTGGTCAATGTCGCTTGGCTCAGGAACATCGGGCGGTGTTCTGGCTCCCCTGCTCATGATTGGTGGAGCGCTTGGTGGGGTTGAGGCGCTGTTCTTACCCTATGAAGGTGCAGGCTTCTGGTCACTCATCAGTATGGCTGCTGTTCTGGGGGGAACGATGCGTTCTCCATTCACTGCTATTATCTTCGCGCTCGAATTGACGCACGATATGAATGCGCTCTTACCACTCCTGATTGCTGTTGTCATTGCGCATGGTTTTACGGTACTGGTGATGCGCCGCTCTATTTTGACCGAGAAGGTCAGTCGTCGCGGCTATCATCTCAGCCGTGAGTATGCAACCGATCCTCTAGAGATTCTGTTTGTGCGCGAGGTCATGCGTACAAATGTCGTTGCACTTTTAGAAACCACGACGGTCAAAGATCTGGCACAGGCCTTGCAGGATGCTCCCGATCAGAGCCGCGTTCAACGTCTGTTCCCCATTATGGATACAGAGCAAGGCCTTCTTGGCGTGATGACCCGCAAAGAGCTACAGAAGATTCTGCAAGAGCAAGGGAGTCAGAGTGAGGATGATCAATTGAAGAAACTGGCCCATACTCATCCGGTCGTTTCTTATCCTGATGAGCCACTCCGAGCCGTTGTGTATCGCATGGCTGAATCTGGTTTTACACGTTTCCCTGTGGTTGAACGCGATGACCCACAAAAATTGCTGGGAATTGTCTCACTCGGAGATCTCCTCAAAGCAAGAACGCGCAATTTGGAGGAAGAGCGCCAGAGAGAGCGTGTTCTCCATCTGCGTCTGCTCCTGCCACGTCGGACCCGCAGCATAAATTCAGTGAGTAAGTGATGGCTTCTCAAGTCAACAAGCTTTGTCAGAACAGTATGGCAACGCTTGTTGGTACTCCTTTGACGTTGGCGCATCAAGTACAATGAATAAGATTTCATAGATACTGTGTCACTGAAAAGAATATTTGGTATAATCATCACGTATCGTTCCATTTTTATCGGCATGTATGAGAGAAGAAGTATGGATGAAGAGAGTATTTCACCCGCTGATTATCAGGCCATGGCAGAGTTCCGCTATCAGATTCGTCGCATTCTTCGCTTCAGTGAAGAAGCCGCCTATGCCACTGATCTGGAGCCGCAGCAGCACCAATTGTTGCTTGCAATCAAGGGGTTGCCAAAGGGAAGGAAAGCGGCTGTTGGTGAAATCGCTGAGCGGCTCCAGATACGCCATCATAGCACGGTTGAATTGATTGATCGTTTGGTGAAGCGAGGGCTCGTTGAGCGCCATCGTGATGATGAAGATCAACGACGTGTCATTGTGAGCCTTACGCCGCACGGTGAAGAGATTCTCGCTATTCTTTCCCGGCAGATGTTGACCGAGTTGCGCTCAACCGCCTCCGCATTTGTGCAGTCACTGAATGCGCTTCTTGCCAGTACGACCAACGTAGAAGATGTGGCAAGCGAGAAGTAGGGGAGTAGATGTACCTATCTCTACTTCCTATTTTTAGCCACCTCACCATCTCTGGCGGGCGTTTGCAGCGGTGCCCACAGGGGATATTGCAGACCAGCGAGACGATTGATCGCAATGGCTTGCAGTGTTAAAAGGATGACGGCCCCCATGAGCAACAAAAGTTGCCACGGTCGTGTCAGAATACCAAGTGAGATAATAAGCGTTGTCGCTCCGGCTGGTGGATGAGGCGACTTAAGTATTACCATGAGGCCAGCCGTCAGGCCCAGTGAAAGCGCAGCAGCAATGACGCGTGGCCACGTCACACCAACCACGAGCGCAGGTCCCGCCATCGTCAGGCCCGTCACAACGAGGCTGAGATACCCGGCTACGACGCCAACTGCGTGACCAATGATGGTGTTGCGCGGAGAAGCACTCGGCGCAGTTGGCGTATAGAAAAAGAGAAAAGCAGTTGGGCCAAGCGATGGAAAGATAAAGGGAGAACGTGTGATGACAGCTAATATTGACATCAGCCCGATACTGATGCAGCCATTGAGAAAGCTAAAGAGCGCGAGTACAGGAAGTTGAGCGTGATGCTGCAAAAGCCAGGGCAGGCGTACCCGCGTCAGGAGGCCTCCTAAAATATCGGACATTTCACCGCCAAGTGGATGATTACGATCAATGCGGCCAGAGAAGCGACTCTCGGCGGCAATGTGCGGTGGAGGAGTGCCCTCTTGTTGCGTTGGCGCGTCGGTATCGAATTTGCGTCTCTCCTGATCCATTTTTCCCCTCATCTGTATGAACTCTAGCTGGCATGTACACGTGCCAGGGGACTATGACTCCTCGATACGCCGACTCGGCCAGAATGTCACGAGTAGCGCAAGAGCGAAGCCAATAAAACTTACCACAGACAACCAGACCAATGTGTTTGAGCGTCCTGAAAGCAACTCATACAACGCGTCAGTCACAAGAAAGAGTTGCACGATCAGGATGATGGCGACAATAGAGACCTGGCCTTGTACAATGGCCGTCCGCCCCTGTAATCCTGAATAATTCGGCCCTGGAAGCGCCCCCTTTCGGCCTTGCTTTGGCCGGGATACAGGGGGGTCATCCGGGTTGGCTTTGCGTCTATATTCAGCCTCTTTCGCCTTGTTCATCGTAATACTTCCTTCACGGCATAAATTGTTCCATCGTGAACCGCGAGTTGAATCAGTGGCAGTGGGCGTGTCGGTGGTCCAGCCAGCACATTGCCTGTTGCGGCATCGAAGAAACCATCATGACAGGGGCAATGCAGCTTGCCATTTCCCTGATAAACCACAGCGCAGGAGAGATGCGTACACACATCGCTATATGCCACCAGCCCCAATTTGGGGAGATGAATAAGGATGCCTTGTGCATACTGGTCAGGAAAGCTAAAAACCTTCCACTCATTTTCTCCTAGCTCGCCCTCCTTTGCGATGGGAACCGCTTGCACATTCGCACTGGTTGGTATATGCCCAAGAATTGCCAGGACGCTCGTTGCCAGGAAGAGTGCACCTGATCCCGCGAGCAGAAAGCGTAACGTATCCCGTCGTGTTACAATCTCATCTTCATTCCAGGGATAGGGGAACTCTTCACGCCATGCCTCATGAGCGTGTGCCTGCTGTGCAACGTCTTCACGCGTAGAAAGGGGCACAGCAGGCTGTCCCTCTTCTGAATGTCTTTCTTGTAGCATGTATACTCCTCCAACTGACTCTCTCAAAAAGATTCTACACCAATAACAGGGATGGTTTCAGGCAATGGGATGGTTTCAGGCAATGGGATGGTTTCAGGCTCAAGGGGCTTACGCGGTGTCCAGGGTTGTGCTGGAGCCTCGCGCTGTGGAATACCCGCTGTCTCAGCATCGACCCACGGGCTACTGTTCTGACCCGCCGTCGCTTCAGGAAAAGGAACGTATTTCCCGATATTCGCCTCTTCCACCAGAGACATCAGGTCCAATTCCTCATCTTGCTCAGTCATCACCACATAGTTGCGTGTTCGCACTTTCTGCCGACCAAAATAGAAGGTGTTGACTGGCTTGGCTCCCTGTTTTGCGCGGCCAACATCTATCCACTCTTCGTATGTACCGTAGAAGATCGCCTGTGTCGGACAGACGGTCGCACACATAGGTCCCTTCCCCTGACTGGTCCGATCATAGCAGAGATTACATTTTTGCATGTAGTGACCAGCTATGTGAAACTTTGGAACACCAAAGGGGCAGGCATATCCACAGTTTTCGCAATAGATACAACGCGTCTCGTCCGCCGATTGCACAACACCATCCGGGCTGACCAGAATGGCCTGAGCGGGACACACTTGCGCACATGGAGCTAACGGGTCCTCGCAATGCATACACAGGGTAGGTGACGAGGCTACCGTATCGTGGCGATCAATATAATCGATGTAGATCATACTCTCACCTTTATGGGTATCGCATTCGCGGCAGGCTGCTACACACGAGCGACATCCAATACAGCGAGAAGGATCAAGAAAGATTTTTTTTACGGCTGCGACCATAGTTATCCCCTCTAAAACTTTTAACTAGCGTAGCGTTGGATTTGGTTTGGCATGCGCCATTGGCAGTTCGTGACGATGCTTACGTGCGGCCACAAGAGTTGCCCCATCCAGATCTTTTGCCCATTCGGGCTTCTGCTCCACTCGTGTGGCGGAGGCGGCACAGACTTTATACTCAGGGATTTTCATCATTGGTTCCAGGACTGGATTGGTCAGTTGGTTGACTGCCTGTGTATGCCCATAGTGATAGGGAATGAACATGGTATCTGGCCGAATCGAGAGGACGACGAGCGCGGGTACCGTCATCTCGCCCCGTCTCGTCCGCACCGTGACCCAGTCACCATCTGTAATACCTAAGCGCTGCGCCGTTTGTTCATGTATCTCCACCCAGGGATAGGGAGCCTCCTCATTGAGAAACGGGACACGTCGCGTCTGGTTGCCTGAAAGGTAGTGATAGATAATCCGTCCAGTGGTTAGCACCAATGGGTAGTCAGCGTCCGGCTCCTCGGCAGGTGGGATATAGGGAATAGGATGGAAGCGTGCTTTGCCATCGGGGAAGCCAAAGCGCTCTTCAAAGAGTCGCGGTGTGCCCGGATGTTCCTCGGTCGGACACGGCCAGAAGACACCGTTTTGCTCCTCGATTTTTTCGTAGGTGATACCCCAATAATCGGATTTCGCTCCCTTCGTACAGAGGCGCAGTTCGTTGAAGATTTCACGCGCCGATTGGAAGGGAAAGTATTGACCCTTCCCCAGGCGTCGAGCGAGGTCGCAGATTATCTGCCAGTCCACGCGTGCCTCGCCTGGTGGATCAACAGCCTTGTTATACTTGATGACGCGTCCTTCCAAATTCGTCACCGTCCCCTCATCTTCGGCCCACACAGACCCTGGTAGCACGATATCGGCCAGTTCCGCCGTCTCGGAGAGGAAAAAGTCGGTGACAATAAACAGATCTAATCCTCGCAATGCTCGCTCGACTGTATGCTGATCGGGCAAAGAGACCATCGGGTTAGAACAAATCATGAAGCAGGCGCGAATCTCCTGGCGCAGCATGGCGGGAATCATCAAGGTCGCGGGATAGCCTGCATGAGGCAAGTCCTTCTCGTCGATACCCCATACAGAGCAGATATATTTCCGGTCCTCTAAATCATCAACGTCACGACACCCCGGCAATTGTGAGGCTTTCTGACCCATCTCCCGCCCTCCCTGCCCGTTGCCCTGTCCAGTCAAGGTGCCATAGCCCGCCCCAGGTCGCCCAAAGTTGCCAGTTGCCAGAGCCAGGTTAATCGCGGTCACTCCATTATCGACGCCCTTACTCTGGTGCTCCAGTCCACGGGCGTGATAGAGTAGAGCGGCACTGGCACTGCCATACATACGAGCGGCCTCGATGATGGTTTCAGGACGTAGCCCACAGACTTTAGCCACCCGCTCCGGTGGGTATTGTGCGACAAGAGCCTTTGTCTCCTCCCAATTCACGGTACGCTCACGAATAAAGTCTTCATCTATGAGCTCTTCTTTGATGATGACATGCAGCATCCCATTGAGCAGAGCCGAGTCAGTTCCAGGGCGTAGCGGCAGGAAAATATCTGCGGTGCGTGCAATTGGGGTCTGGCGTGGATCGGCTACGATCAACTTACAACCACGATCACGCGCCTGCCAGAGATAGCTGGTGATAATAGGAAAGCACTCGCCAACATTCGCGCCGATGACAAAGATACAGTCACTATGTAGGATATCGCTCACAGGATTGGCGGCACGATCTATGCCTAGCGACCGCTCATTGGCTCCTGTCGCCGAAGACATGCATAGGCGACCATTGTAATCCGTATGTCGCGTGCCCAGGGCAACACGGGCAAACTTGCCCATCAGATAGCATTTCTCATTCGTCATCGACGAGCCGCTGTAGATTGCAGCAGCATCGTTGCCATATTCAGCCTGAATAGCACGCAGACGTTGTGCGATAGTATCGAGCACTTCGTCCCAGCTTGCACGCTCTAATGGGCTCTCTTTCCCACCTCGACGCATCAATGGGTAGGTCAAGCGATCAGGATGGTTCACCGTCTGATACGCTGTTGTCCCCTTAGGACAGAGCATGCCCCGATTCAATGGAAAATCCTCACGAGGCTCTACTCCGACGACCTGACCATGCGCGACTTTAAGATACATCCCACATTGTATACCGCAGTAGCAGCAATGGGTCGGAACATAACGCTCTATCTGTTCATCAGACTTCCAGCGTGGAATGGCCTGCTCACCTGGATGGAAGTCAAACGTCTCGTCCTGCCGTTGTCGGCGGCGATGAAATATGCTTTTGTCAACGCTCATTGGTTGTTCCGTTCTCTAAAATAAGCTGAAACGTATAAAAGACAGAGATGTTGTGTTCCCAATAAGATGCTCATAGAAACTGATTGCCATTGCGACCGAGTGCAGCGAGATTTGCCTGTCCACGCATCACACGCTTGCATGTTGGGCACAGATCTTGCCACCAGAGTAGCGTGGTAGCTTTTTCTTCGGCAATGCTCCCTTTCTCCTGGGCCACTGGAGTTTCATGCAAGGTATAGTTCTCACCAACATCGTAGAGCGTCTTCTTCAAGTCTTGAATAAAGCGAAGCGGAGCGAACTCTTCTGCACAACGAGCGCACTTTTGCATCTCTGTCCCCTCACCAGTGCGCCAGTAC
>JACDAE010000389.1 GCA_013695595.1 Ktedonobacteraceae bacterium
GGATAAACGCGACGATCGGCTCAGTTTCGGTGACTGCGAGATCACCTTCAAAGCGCAGTAACTCAATCTGTGCGAACCAGGAGGCGAGCAATTCTAAGCCATTTTCTAACCTGAATGCGCCATCCCCAAAGCCCATCACGCCATTACTGACGCCCAAGCCAGATTGCTCCATAAACATCTTGATTTCCTGAAGGTGCGCACTCCCATTCGTGGTTGCATAGAATTTTCCTTGTGGGCGCAGAACACGCCGGATCTCTGAGAAGGCTTGCGACAGATCCGGAACATGATAGAGCATATGGTTTGCCAGAACTGCATCAAAGGTGTTATCGTCAAAGGGAATGGCCTGCGCATCAACCACCTGGAAGGTGAAACGCTCATCATCTGCGGGCAGGTTATGTTGAATTGCTTGGATCATGCCAGCAGAGAAATCTGAAAGGGTAATCTTCCATTCCTGGGGAATACGCTCAAGGTTCTTTTGCCAGAGCGTGCCGGGGCCGCATCCGAGTTCGAGAATGTGGGCGTTGGGTGTAAGATCAAGTTGCTCAAAAACCCAGTGCTGCAAATTGACCGGGTTGGTGCTGAAGCGCTCATGTAGAGATATGCGTGCACCAAGATTGGAGGCGGTTTTGTACTGTTCGGTTAGCATGTATCGCTGATTGATCATGTCAGACATGTAATTTCCTCTCTATTATTCAATATCCCTACATTGAAATGTGCTCTCGTGATTGATTGCCATCTTATTCTCTCAAATAATCTTATAATAAGCATATAACAAATTCTACCTAATTGATAGGCAGCACTCACTATTTAAAAATGTTATACTTTCTCTGGTACGAATGTTCCTTTCTTTGATGAGAGAAGGATGGTGCTATGCTGGTTGCCTATGGCCCAGATGGGCGTCCGGCCATTGCGGAAGAGACGCCACTCACACAATTGCAAAGCTGGTCGCATGGCCGTCTGCTCTATTGCCCCAATTGTCGCGGGATTGTGCACGTGCGCGGCGGTGCAGAGAAGCGCACACAGCTCCATTTCGCACATCAAAAAGGCGAGTGCGCCTGGAGTACTGAGGCCGAGTCGGTGCGTCATATGCGCGGCAAAGTGGTGCTTGCACAGTGGCTCAAAGAACAATTTCCGACCGCTCAGGTCACCCTGGAAGAACGCCTGCCCGAACCTAATCGCATCGCCGATATCTTTGTGGCACATGAGGATGGACGGCGCTGGGCCATCGAATTTCAGTGCGCGCCACTCGAAATAGAGGAATGGAAACATCGACATGAAGCCTACCGCAAGGCTGGTATCATCGATACCTGGATTATCGGCACCAATCGGCGTGAGAAACAGGAAGCGTTCATCGAGGCGGTTCTGACAATGGCACGCGAGATCCTGTTTCTTGATCCGCAGGTAGCGCTGCCTCGTGTCTGGCTGCGCTGGCCCATTGCACGTGTCGTAGCCCAGGAATGGCAGAGCGGTGGACAACGCAATTTTCGTACACCCACGCTTGATGGCTGGGTCGGACGCCTTGGCTATGGCGCAACGTTAATCAGCTCACTCGCCGAAGTTCGTCTCGACGCACAGGCACATATCATTCATCCCGTGCGTATGACAATGGAAGCACAGATGCAGCTTCTGCAAACATTCAGCACTGCCTCCACACCTGATGCCTCACAATTAGAAGCGTATCTGCGGCCTAACGTAAATGATGAAGCCCTTCATAGTGTTATTCTGCCTTTATTACGTTCTTACCTGCTCGATCCCGATCTATTGCGACGTTATAACTATGGGCGCGGACTGGAAGAACACCCTCTCAGCGAAAGCGACAGGCAACGGGTGAATAAGGCGTGTGAATGGCTTGGCACATTGACACGCCGTGGATTTACAACTGAGCGTTTACAGGATCTACTAAAAGAGATTCCCTATGTTGGCCCCTATGCAGCTTTTGTAGGATATGTAGAGATGCTGATTGCGCTAAAAGGATAGAAGAGAATGCCTTTGAGAATTGAAGCGGTCCCGAGCCATAAAACGCTTTTTCTGCTCCCAGTACTTTTAGAAGCAGATGAAGGAGAGGAGCGTATTCGTACGGTGCTCCTCGATCCAACCTGTACGGCGTATGCAGCATGGCTGGATGATCAGCTTGCAGGAGCAGCCGTCGTACGTTGGGAAACAAATGATGCCAGCGAAATTATCTACATCGAAGTGGCGGCTGCTCTACGTGGTCAAGGCTATGGGAAACAGATTATTCAAAAGTTACAGAGCGAATTGCCCGAACGTGGTGGGCGCGTATTACTGGTTGGGACGGCCAATGCGGCGCTGGAAAACATAGCTTTCTATCAAAAATGTGGCTTTCGTATGTACGAGATCAAACGTGACTTCTTTGCCTACATCCAGCCACCAGTATTTGGACACGGAATTCAGTTGCGCGACATGCTCGTTTTGCGTTACGAATTACACTGATATGTGACTTTTCACTATATTATATGGCTAGCGCAAGAGTGGGGTACTTTTCCTGAAACTTCTTGCTAGAGTTACCCGTATCATAATCAGTAAGGTTATATATTAAAAAGCTATGGGCAGCCCGCCGCATAGAGTAAAAATAGGAAAGGATGTTTTACAGATGAATAATTTTGTTAAAGGGGTTCTTCTTGGTGTGGGTGTCGGCTTGCTGGTAGCGCCTATGAGAGGTGAAGAGATGCGCCGTCTGATCACTGATCGTGCCTCAGAGATGCGTGGTTACCTTCCTGAGAACGAGCAACTTGATGTGTACAAGCAGCAAGTAACCGATCGCGTCTCACAGACCGCCAGCAACTTGAAAGACTATGCCCAACAGGCAGCTTTCACAGTGAAAAGTTCGGCAAGCAACCTGGGTACAAT
>JACDAE010000399.1 GCA_013695595.1 Ktedonobacteraceae bacterium
AGCCAACGCCGGGCTACTTCGTCGCCTCAAAGGATCTGACGCCGGAGGAGCATGTGCGCGTGCAGGCAATGGTGCAGAGCTATACCGACTCCAGCATCAGCAAGACGGTGAACGCACCCAATGACCATACCGTTGAACAGGTGCAGAAGCTGTATCGCCTGGCATACGAATCGGGCTGCAAAGGCATCACCTATTATCGCGATGGCTCACGCGACGCCGTTCTGACACGCGTTGAGGATGAGAAGAAGGCCGCTGAGAAATCCCTGGAGGCGAAGACGCCTGCCATGGAGCCGATCACGTCGATCCAGCAAGGCCTCAAGCCACGCCCAGCGGTTGTGCATGGCTACACGCGTAACGTGAAAGCGCCGGAAGGCACGATCAACATCACCATCAATAGCGACGAACACGGACCCATCGAGGTGTTTGTCAACGTAGGTAAAGCGGGTAGTGATATCGCGGCCCTGGCCGAAGCGCTTGGACGCCTGATCTCGTTCAATCTGCGCATCCTGAGTCCGCTCTCACAGACCGATCGTGCGCAGGAGATCGCCGATCAGTTGCGCGGCATCGGTGGGAGTCGTTCGGTCGGCTTCGGTATGCAGCAGGTGCGTTCGTTGCCCGATGCGGTGGCGCGTGCACTGGAACTGCACATGCAGTCAATCAAGTCGGCATCGGAAGAGGTTGCGGCTCCCAATGGCAATGGTCATGCGAACGGCCACGACCATGAGGAACCGGCGAGTACCGTCAATCCTCTCAACTTGAGCGAATTGACGGTAACGGGTAACCTCTGTCCAGAGTGTGGGAACGCGATGGTGTATGAAGAGGGGTGCCGGAAGTGTTATAGCTGTGGACATAGCGAGTGCTAGGGTAAAAAAGGGGGTTTGGGTATAATACCCATTCAAACGTAGGGACCATATTTATAGCGTCTGATAATTTATTAAAAGGTATGTGCACCGATATCATTTAATAAATTATCAGACGCTATAATGCTATTTAAAAATTTGATGTGGATATCACGATGATGGACCAAACACAATCACTGTAGGGAAGCCATTTAGTATTCCGTGTCCCATGAGCGCCGATGACAGGCCGATGCAACGCGATGGCTTCCCACGGAATACTAAATGGCTTCCCTACAGTCACGGTCTTTTCCCACAATGCAGGTATCCAGAATAGTTATTGAAACTGCATAATATGGTCCCTACGTTTCTGATAAATGTAGTGCCTTCGTCAGAAACGTGGTCAGTTCACGATCGTATACCTGCGGATTGGTGTTCCAGGCTTCGGTATGTTCCGCATGGGCTACGCGCTCGTAGGTTACAAAAGAGGCATGGGCATGGGCAAATGCGTCGCTGACCGCAATCGGCGTCGTCGAGTCATTTGTGCCGTGAAAAAGCAAAATGGGTATGGCTGGCTGTGGCAGGTGGGATTGGTCGAGCGCATCGAAATTGAGGCCGCTGCGTACGGTCGCAATGCCCTCGGCCACAGTGGCAATGAACTCCGGGGCCGAAAGCCTCTTAGCCTGAAACGCCAGTGTCGCCCGCAGGTCCAGCACGGGCGCATCGAGCACAAGCGCCTGAACATAATGGGCATAAGAGGAGCGATGTTGGAATGCTTCAACCACAGCTCCCCCCTGCGACCACCCGTATATGACCAGATGCTGCGCCCCATGTGCCAGCGCATACTTGACACCAGCTTCCAGGTCCTGCCATTCGGTATCACCGAGATGATCAAAGCCGTCAGGGCTGGCCGGAGAGCCTCGATCATTGCGATAGGATATAGCCAGTAGAGGCAAGCCAAGACTAGCCAGCGGCTGAAAAGAGCGTAAAGTTTCTTCGCGCGTCACCCCACGGCCATGAACCAGAATAGCCCACGTCGTACGCTTCCCTGGCACAAACCAGGCAGGCATAGCGCCCAGAGGATCAGGCACCTGTACATCGTTGATCGTCAGGCCCAGGCGATCTTTGAGCATACCTCCATAGACGCGCCTCATCCAGAAGGTCAACGTGCCACGCGAAAGAGGCGCGGTCGTCTCAAGCAGCACGCGCGTGACGGTATGCGCATCTGTAGAAACAATTGGCCCAACGATCGCCTGTCCAGCAGGCCACTCGATTTCATACTCCCCGTTCGTTAGCGTATCGGAGGTGCGTTGGAGCGTCACCGTATGCGCACTCACATCAGTCACGGCAAGCGTATAGATGGGATCATAATGGATCACCTCAAGGATGGCATTGGAGAAGTAGAACCCGATGCCTCCAATGACCACCAACAGGAGCACCAACAGGGTGAGGATAATGGTCAGCACGATTCTGAGCGTGCGCCGGCGCGGCTTTTCAGGTGTTGACGAGGTGACAGATAAAGTACGTTTATTTCTAATATTCAAACCATACTCCCAATAAGCCATTCATCCCGTACTGTAGGGAAGCCATTTAGTATTCCATACCCAATATAACCAATCTTTATTTTTATGAACAAATTACTCTAATTGCTCGAATGACACGAAATAATAAATGGCTTCCCTACAGTGATAGGGTCTTTGCGCAAAAAAACTGTACCGGACTCTTAACCAGGGAAGTTTGTTAACAAAGTAATATGCTATACTGATACTCAATCATAACATCCGCCATGGAGCGGTTGCAAACGTATCGGTTGTAGCAATCACAAAGACGCGCATCAGTCCACAGCAGCGCTGATGCTTCTGGAGGTCATCCGATGGAAACACCATTGTCCCCACTCGAATTTCTACGCCGCGCCCGGCGCGTGTATCCTGACTACGAGGCCGTTGTCGATGAGGGACAGCGTCTGACGTACTCCGAGTTTGGCGGGCGCTGTGATCGCTGGTCTGCCGCACTCCAAAAGCTGGGCGTTGCGCAAGGCGACCGCGTTGCCTACATCGCTCCTAACACGCATGCCCAACTCGAGTCATTTTATGCAGTTCCCCAGATTGGCGCGGTACTCGTCCCGATCAATTATCGCCTCGTCGCCGACGATTTCCTCTACATCATCGGGCATAGTGGAGCGTCGGTCGTCTGTGTCCATAGCGATTATTTAGCGGTAGTGGAACAGATTCGCCAGCAGTTGCCAGGGGTTAAGCACTTCATAGCACTTGAAGGGCTGACCGATCCTCTACGTCAGACTGGTTGGCTTGACTATGAGACATTACTGTCAGACGCTCCAGAAACCTTCACAAGGCCCACGATAGCTGAGGATGATCTTCTAACTATCAACTACACCAGCGGCACGACCTCGCGCCCCAAGGGTGTGATGATCACCCATCGCAATGCATATATGAATGTCGTCGGTACGCTGATCCATATTTCGATGTCGCCCGCCGATCGCTACCTGTGGACGCTCCCAATGTTCCACGCCAATGGATGGACCTTCGTCTGGACCGTCACCGCCGTTGGTGGCACTCATGTCTGCCTGCGCAAAGTAGAGCCGAGGGCGATCTTCACAATGATCCGCGACGAGAAAATAACGATGCTGTGTGCAGCGCCAACTGTGCTTATCGGCATCGCAAACGCATCTGAGGATGTGCGACGTATCTTGCTACCCACTCCCGACTCACCCAGGAAAGTTGTACGCGTGCTGGCGGCGGGTGCACCACCGGCGGCTGTGACCATCGAGCGCATAGAAGGCGAACTGGGCTGGGAGATCACGCAGATGTACGGCCTGACGGAGACGGCCCCCTTCATCACCATCTGCGAACCACGGCCAGAACACGCAAAACTCTCCCCGCAAGAACGCGCAATCACCAAAGCCCATCAGGGAGTGGAGTTGATCACTTCCGGTGAACTACTGGTAATCGATGAACAGGGCAATGAGGTTCCGCACGATGGAGCAACCCTCGGCGAAATCGTGGCGCGCGGCAATGTTGTTATGAAAGGGTACTACAACGATCCCGAAGCGACGGCACGAGCTTTTGCGGGCGGCTGGTTTCATACAGGAGATGTAGCAGTCGTTCATCCCGATGGCTATGCCGAGATACGCGATCGCCTCAAGGACGTGATCATCAGTGGCGGCGAGAATATCTCCTCGGTTGAGGTTGAGGCGATGCTTCTGCGCCACCCGGCAGTGCAGGAGGCGGCAGTCGTGGGTCTGCCCGATACACAATGGGGCGAGGCACCACACGCATTCGTCGTCACCAAAGCTGGTCAGAGCGTTACAGCGGATGAACTACGCACCTTCGTGCGTGAGCGGATGGCACACTTCAAAGTTCCTAAATCGTTCACATTTGTGGCCGAATTGCCCAAGACCGCCACGGGCAAAATCCAGAAATATGTCTTACGCGGCGGCAAAGCGGCAATCGCCACCCAGTAACAACGAAAGGGTAGGGACCAGATTGATGCAGTTTCAATAACTATTCTGGTTCCCTTTGTGGTTATTTTTGGTGCGGCACTCGTTTTCATCACATTCCCCTTCCATTGTCACCCTATTGTAAAATACGTAATCACTTGCTGAAAGTTCCATCTCAAGCGGCAACGAGTACGTTCTTCTCCCCGACCGGTTCATTCGCTAAGGGGTAGAGTAAACCAGAAGGTTGAACCTTCGCCCAGGCGGCTCTCGACCCCAACCTGTCCTTTATGCTGCTCGATAATAATCTTTGAGATGTATAGGCCCAATCCCAGGCCTGACCTTTCGGCAGTACCGTGCGCAGGGATTTTTGTTTGATAAAAACGTTCCCAGATACGCTGTTGCTGTATAAGAGTTAACCCTGGCCCCCTGTCATGTACAGACACACGAACATTCGCTTCCTCCACGGTGACTTCGACCATGATCTTCTGAGCGGCAGAAGCATATTTGAGGGCATTGTTGAGATAGTTCACCAGTACCTCACCGAGACGATCTTCATCGGCCAGAACTGAAATATGTTCCTGCCAGAGCGGCAATAGCTCGATGCGACCACTGCCCGCTATCTGTTGCTGGAAGGAGACTCCATTCTGGACGATCTTGCTGAGATTGCACTTTTTAAGCGCAAGCTCGAAGGTGTGCTTCTCCATCCTGGACACATCCAATAGGCCTATAGGTGTTTTCTTGACGAAAAGATACTCTG